>NZ_JBVHYH010000041.1:0-74473 GCF_055569135.1 Kitasatospora sp. NPDC029367 | reverse complement strand
TGGGGGCGGGGGGTGGGTTTGGGGGGGGGGGGGGGGGGCGAAGGGGGGGGGGGGGAAAGCGCAGAAGGGGGGGGGGGGGGGGGCGCGGGGGGGGGGGCCCCCCCCCCCACCGGCATGTCTGGCGCGCGTGCGGTACGTCGGCGGACCTCCCCCGAGGACACGGCCGCCGTCCGTCGTTCCCCGGACAGGAGGCCGGGGCTGCGCGCGGAGCGGATGGTGGGTCGGAGGACGGTCCTACTTGGGCGCCTTCTTGCCGGTGACGCCCAGGTACACCAGGGGAGCGAGGTTGGGCTTGAGGTCCTTGACCTTGACGCCCCAGGAGGTGAAGGCCTTCTGGTGCTCGGCCGCCGAGGCGAGCAGCGAGACCAGGGCCCCGGCGACGGCGTTCGGGTCGAGCGTCTTGTCGGCCTGACCCTTCGCCTGGAGTTCCTTGACGGCTTCCGCGAGTGGCTTGGCGACCGAGTTGAGGACGGTCATGCGGATCTTGAAGAACCGCTTGTCCCCTTCCGCGGCACCGAGCGTGACCACTCGGAGAATGGCGTCGTTCTTGCGCCAGAAGGCGAGGAATCCGTCGACCAGTTCTTCCGAAGTGGTCGGTCCGGACTTCCCTGCCCAGGACTTTCCGGCCACCAGCTCTTTGAGGGTGTCGGAGTCCTTGGCCATTTCCTCGGCGATTTCGAGGACTGCGCCCTCGACATCCGGGAAGTACTGGTAGAAGGTCGCGGGGGAGGTACCCGCCATACGGGCGACGTCGATGACCTTGACGTCCCGATAGGGCGACGTGCTGAGCATCTCGCGGAGGCAGTCGAGCAGCTTCTGCCGCGTCTCCTGTCCGCGTCGCCCGGCGACGCGACCGTCGACGGTGCGAACTTGTCCTGTCATGCCGTCAGCTTACCGTGGCAAGATCTTGGCGCGATTCGGTGATGCGACTATTACTCCGCACGGGGGGCGCTATAGCGGCCTGAACCACTTCGGACGGATATTCACCGGGCTCCGAAGGCGCTCTTGAAGCCCCCCCGTGTGCTTTTGACCCCATAGCGTGACGGCGAGTCCGCTGAGGGGTGGTCGGGTGACAGAGCGTGACCGGTGCTGGGGGTCGGACGGTGGACGGTCCGGACTCCGGGGCGCAAGCCGGTGCCGGAACGGGCGTCAGGATCCGGCCGTTCCGTCACCGCTGACCAGCGGACCGACGGTCCGGGGCGGCGGCCGTCTCCCGGTGGGGGAGGTTGGAGTTGCGCCGGGCGGCATTGGAGAATCGGGTCCGGCACCACGCGGCGGGTGCGGACGACGGGGAGGTGGCTGCGGAGTGGACCAGCTGACGGCGCACGATCCGAGGAGGATCGGGCCCTTCGAGGTGCTGGGGCGGCTCGGCGCGGGTGGGATGGGGCTGGTCTACCTGGCGCGCTCCGCCTCAGGGCGCCGGGTGGCCATCAAGACCGTCCGGGGGGAGCTGGCCGAGGACGAGCTGTTCCGCGTCCGCTTCGCCCGGGAGATCGCGGCGGCCAAGACGGTCGGCGGCTTCTACACCGCGGCCGTGGTGGACGCCGACGCGGACGCCCGGGTGCCCTGGCTGGCCACCGCGTACATCCCGGCGCCCTCCCTGGAGGACCTGGTCGAGGAGTGCGGGCCGCTGCCGGTCGACGCCACCCGCTGGCTGGTCGCGGGCATCGCCGAGGCGCTGCAGTCCATCCACGCGGCCGGACTGATCCACCGCGACCTCAAGCCCTCCAACGTGCTGGTGGTCGAGGACGGCCCGAAGGTGATCGACTTCGGCATCGCGGCCGGGGTCTCCAGCACCCGGCTGACCATGACCAACGTCGCGGTCGGCACCCCCGCCTACATGTCCCCGGAGCAGGCCCGGGACAGCCGTACCGTCCGGGGCGCCAGCGACGTCTTCTCGCTCGGCTCGCTGATGGTCTTCTGCGCCACCGGGCATCCCCCGTTCCGCGGCTCCAACCCGGTCGAGACGGTGTTCCAGCTGCTGCGCGAGGAGCCGGACCTCACCGGGATGGCGCCCGAGCTGATGGACCTGGTCCGGGCCTGCATGCAGCAGGCGCCCGAGCGCCGGCCCACCCCCGCGCAGATCCAGGCCGAGCTGGCCCCGCACCTGTTCTCCCGGGACGACGCCGCCGGCGAGGTCGGCGACTGGCTGCCGCCCCACGCGCTGGAGCTGATCGAGCGCAAGCGCGGTCGCCGCCCGAGTGCCCAGCCCCGTTCGTACGCCGGTCCGGCCGAGCCGCCGCGGCCGCCGCACGCCCAGGGCCCGCCGCAGCAGTCGCCCGTGCCGCCGCAGCACCCCGGCCCGGACGACCCGCGCACCTACCCCGGGGCCGGGCACGCCCCGCCGACCGGGCCGGTGCACGCCGGGCCGCGCCCCGGCCAGGACGACGGGATCCCGACCGCGAAGATCCCCTCCAAGAACAAGCACCGCGCGCCCACCGGGGGCATGGCAGTCGAGGTGCAGCTGTCCGGCGCCTCGGTGCGGATAGGCCCGGGGCCGCGGGCCGAGCACGAGCAGCCCGGTCCGAGCACCGCCCCGGCCACCACCGACTGGGTCCGCCGGACGGCGCCGACCCCGCCGCCCGCTCCGACCCCGCCCGCCGCGGCGGCCCGCTGGCGCCCCTGGCGGTTCCGGATGTCCAACGACGTCTGGGGCACCCCGGTGGTCGCCGACGGCACGCTCTTCGTCTCCAGCTTCGAGGTGCACGCGCTGGACATCGCCTCCGGCGAGCGCCGCTACAAGACCCGGGACGTCGCCTGGGCGCTCGCGGTGGACGCCGGCCGGGTGCACGCCGCGGACGGCCCGCACCTGTACACCGTGGACGTCGCGGACGGCACCGAGCGCTGGCGCACCTCGCTGGACGGCTGGGTCTACTCGCTCTCCGCCGCCGACGGCGTGCTCTGCTGCGGCGTGCGCGGCGGCGGCGTCCAGCTGCGCGCGGCCGCCACCGGCGCCGAGCTGTGGCGCGCCGACGACGCCCAGCAGGACTACGAGAACCCGCAGTCCGGTCCGGTCCTGGTGGGCGGCGCCGCCTACTACTTCGGCGCCGGACGGCTGCGCTGCGTGGATCCGCGCGGGGCCGGCCTGCGCTGGTCCTTCCAGGTCGGCGAGGACGTGCCCGCGCACCCGGTCGAGCGCGGCGGCGTGCTGTACGTGACGGCGGGCACCCGGGTGTACGCGCTGGACGCGGCCAGCGGCACCGAGCGCTGGCGCTTCGACGCCCCGGTGGTGCTGTTCACCCCGCCGACGCTGGACGGCGACGCGGTCTACGTGGCCGACTACCTGGGCACCGTCTACGCGCTGGACGCGGCCACCGGCCGGGACCGCTGGCGCGGGGTCACCGGGAGCCGCCAGGGCGCCGAGCCGGTGGTGGTCGGGGACGGCATGGTGCTGGTCGGCAGCGGCGAGGTGCTGTACGCCTTCGAGGCGGCGACCGGCCGGGAGCGCTGGCGCTACACCACGCGCGGCGAGATCGTCGGCTCCCCGGCGGTGGCCGACGGCCTGGTGCACCTGGGCAGCCGGGACCACTCGCTGCACACCCTGGACCTGGCGACCGGTCAGCTGCGCTGGGAGCTCGGCACCAAGGGCGAGCTCACCGGCTCCCCGGTGGCGGTCGGCGGGCGGGTCTTCGTCGGTTCCAAGGACCGCTGCGTGTACGCGCTGGACGCCTACTACGGCACGGCGGTGCCCGCCCGCTGAGCGGGGCGGACACCGCCGTACGGTGCTGCTACCCGAGGGTCAGGCCTTGCGGGCCCCGGGGTGGCGGCTGCACCAGCCCTCCCATGCGGAGGAGACCATGTCCTCGACGTCGTGGCCGGCGCTCCAGCCCAGCTCGCGGTGGATCAGGTCGGCGGCGGCCACCACCCGGGCCGGGTCGCCGGGGCGGCGCGGGGTCACCTCGGCGGTGGTGTCGTAGCCGGTCACCTTGCCGATGACCTCGATCATCTCCTTGACGCTGACGCCCTCGCCGCGGCCGATGTTGAGCACCAGCGCGGTCTCGCCGGCCGGGTCGGCGGCCAGCCGCTTGGCGGCCGCCACGTGGGCCGAGGCGATGTCGGAGACGTGGATGTAGTCGCGGACGCAGCTGCCGTCCGGGGTCGCGTAGTCGTCGCCGAAGACCCGCGGGGCCTGGCCGGCGGTCAGCCGCTCGAAGACCATCGGGATCAGGTTGAACACCCCGGTGTCGGAGAGCTCGGGCGAGGCGGCGCCGGCCACGTTGAAGTAGCGCAGGGCCACGGTGGACATCCCGTAAGCCTTGCCCGCCGCGGCGACCAGCCACTCGCCGGCCAGCTTGGTCTCGCCGTACGGGCTCATCGGGGCGCACGGGGTGGACTCGGTGACCAGGTCGACGTCCGGCATGCCGTAGACGGCAGCGGAGGAGGAGAACAGGAAGCGCTTGACGCCGCCCTCGGCCGCGGCCTCCAGGACCGTCTGGAGGCCGATCATGTTCTCCCGGTAGTACAGGAACGGCTGCTCGACCGACTCGCCGACCTGCTTCTTGGCGGCGAAGTGCAGGATGCCCTCGATGCCGTGCTCGCGGATCGCGGCGTCCAGGACGGCGCGGTCCAGGGTGGAGCCCTCGATCAGCGGGACGCCGGCCGGCACCCGGGAGGCGTCGCCGGTGCTCAGGTCGTCCAGGACGGCGACGCGCTCACCGGCGTCGAGCAGCTGGCGGACGACGTGTCCGCCGATGTATCCGGCACCGCCGGTGATCAACCAAGTCATGCGGCAATCCTAGGGCCCGTCTTCAAACCCCCGTCGTCGGGCGAGTCGGGACGTCAAAACGGACAAATCGGTGAAATGCTGACAAAGATTTCCGTGCTCTCATGCCCCGCGCCCTCGCGCGGTGACGAATCGGAGGCAGCCAGGTGAGCCGAAAGAAGGAACACAACCGACCGCTCCCGGCCGGCCCCCGGCCGACCGGCCCCAAGGCGGCGCACCGGCGGCTGCTCGTGCCCGGCGGGGTCGTGGTCGTCACGGCGCTCGCCCTGGCGCTGGCCGGGTGCAGCAGCTCGTCCTCCTCCTCCAAGGCCACCTCGTCCTCGACCGCCTCCTCCGCCGGCGCGAGCAAGCAGGCCTCCGCCGCGCCCGCCGCCCAGCCGGGCGGCGCCAACCAGCTGCAGGACGCGTACCAGAAGGTGATCGCCGACGTGCTGCCCTCGGTGGTCCAGATCACCACCGGCGACAGCCTCGGCTCCGGGATCGTCTACGACGACAAGGGCGACATCGTCACCAACGCCCACGTGGTCGGTTCGGCGACCACCTTCACCGTCACGCTGGCCAACTCCACCAAGGCGCTGGACGCCGCCCTGGTCGCCAGCTACCCGGACGCCGACCTCGCGGTGATCAAGCTCAGCAACCCGCCCGGTGGCCTCAAGCCGGCTGCCTTCGGCGATTCGAGCAAGGTTCAGCTCGGCCAGATCACCCTGGCCATGGGCAGCCCGCTCGGGCTCTCCAGCAGTGTCACCCAGGGCATCGTCTCGGCCACCGGGCGGACCGTCTCCGAGCCCCGCGGCGGCGGTTCGCCGGGCGCCACCATCGGCAACATGGTGCAGACCTCGGCCGCGATCAACCCGGGCAACAGCGGCGGCGCGCTGGTCAACCTGGACAGCAAGGTGATCGGCATCAACACCCTCGCCGCGACCGAGCCGCAGAGCAACGGCGCGGCGGCCCCCGGCATCGGCTTCGCCATCCCGGCGTCCACCATCACCAACATCACCGACCAGCTGATCAAGCAGGGCAAGGTCACCAACTCCGGGCGGGCCGCGCTCGGCATCACCGCCCGGACCAGCTTCAACCAGCAGTTCCAGCCGGCCGGCGCGGTCATCGTGGCGGTCAGCCAGGGCGGCCCGGCCGCCTCGGCGGGGCTCCAGGCCGGCGACGTCATCACCAGGATCGGCGACACCCCGGTCGACTCGCTGAACGCGCTCACCACCGCGCTCGCCTCGCTCACCCCGGGCACCAAGGTCACCGTCAGCTACACCAGGGACGGCAACAACGCGACCGCCGACGTCACCCTCGGCACGCTGGAGAGCAGCTCCTAGCCGCCCCCCGACCCCGGTACGCCGGCCGGCCCGTACACCGCGCAAGGGTTCCGCGGGGCGGCCGCCGCACCGGACCGGCGCCGGGACCCGTCCACTGCCTCGACGGGTCCCGGCGCCCCTTCGCGTTCCCGGACCGGCTCCTAACGGCGGGCGGTACGGGTGCGCCAGGGCAGCTCGACGGTGACGGTGGTCGGGCCGCCCTCCGGGCTCTCCACCAGGAACACCCCGTCCACCGCCCGGATCCGCTCGGCCAGCCCGGCCAGGCCGCTGCCCGGGTAGGGGGCCGCCCCGCCCCGGCCGTCGTCCTGGACCAGCACCATCAGCTGGTCGTCCGAGCGCCAGACGTCCACCGAGGCGGTGGTGGCGCCGGCGTGCTTGGAGACGTTGGTCAGCAGCTCGCTGACGGTGAAGTACGCGATGCCCTCGACCGCCGAGTCCGGGCGCTCGGGCTCGCCGTCCGGCCCGGCCAGGTCGACGTTCACCTTCACCCCGCCCGGGACGGTGCAGCGGGCCGACACCGCGGACAGCGCCGCGTCCAGGCCGCGGTCGGTGAGCACCGCCGGGTGGATGCCGCGGGCCAGGTCGCGCAGCTCCTGGAGGGCCAGCTTCACCTCGCCGTGCGCGTTGTCGACCATCCGGGTGGCGACCGCCATGTCCTCCTGGGTCTCCACCTCCCGCAGCCGCTCCTTGGCCATGCCGAGGTCCATCGCCAGCGCGACCAGCCGGGCCTGGGCGCCGTCGTGCAGGTCGCGCTCGATCCGGCGCAGGTCGGCGGCGGCGGTCTCGACCACGGTGCCGCGGTCGTCCTCCAGCTCGCGCACCCGCTCGGCCAGCGCGCCGGGGAAGAGCAGTGACTCGATCAGGATCCGGTCGACCGCGGCCATCGCACGCACCATGAAGGGCAGCACCGGCCACAGTGTGACCACCGAGACCAGGGTCAGGGTGAAGCTCAGGATGCCCCAGGGCAGCATCAGCACGTTGTAGAGCGCCGAGCGCCAGTTCAGCAGGTCGGTGAGGTGGGCGATGGTGTAGCCGACCACGCCCGGGCGGCGCTGCTTCACCGGCTGCGGATCGTCGATCGCGGAACCGTACGCCGAGCGGGCCCGGCTGCGGCCCAGGGCGCCCAGGGCACGGGATCCGGCCAGACCTGCGGCCAGCACCGGCAGGCCGATCACCGTCACCGACAGGCCCAGGCCGACCGACAGCGCGGTCACCGAGAGCACGAAGCCGGCGATGCCCAGCGGGAGGTTGAGCATCAGGTGTCCGACCTGGCGCCACATCCGCGCGCCGTACAGCGGCGGACGCTCCATCCGAGCGTCCTGCTCCTTGATGGCGTCCACGGCGCGGTTCAGCGACTTCATCGGATCATCCGTCCCCTCGTTCGAGCTGGCGGCCCCCAGCATCCCTAACGGGGGAGGGGGTGTGCCATGGGGGTGATACATCTTCCCGGGCGGGGGTTATCCCCACCCCGGCGGGCCCCCGGGCGTTCACCGGGTTGTCCACCGGACGTCTTGCGGAGCGGGCAGGTTTCGGGGGGAGTGGAGCCCTCCCCTTAGACTCACGCATTGGCCATGGTTAAGACCGTGTGAGGAAAAGTCGTAGAACTGTCTTGAGGGCGGGTTCGCGGCCGAGGTGGAGGCGAAGGCATGGAGGGGCAGCAGGTGGCTGCCGTCGCGGCCGACCCGGCGGTCGGCGGCGGCTACTTCGACGCGTACGCCGCGATGGGCCTGCTGGCCGTCATCGGGGTGCTCTTCGTGACCGTGGCGTTCACCGCCAACCGGCTGCTCCGGCCGGTGGTGTACTCCCCCGAGAAGCTCCTCGCCTACGAGTGCGGGGTGGACCCGGTGGGCGAGGACTGGGCGCACACCCAGATCCGCTACTACGTGTACGCCTTCCTCTACGTGATCTTCGCGGTCGACGCGATCTACCTGTTCCCGTGGGCGACCGTCTTCGCGACCGCCGGGTACGGCGCCGGAACGCTGATCGAGATGTTCCTCTTCATCGGCTTCCTCGCGGTCGGACTGCTCTACGCCTGGAAGAAGGGCGTTCTGGAATGGACGTGACGCACACCCACTCGCACGGTGGCCAGGGCGGTCCCGTCCCGCTCGGACTGCCCGACCCGGCCCGCCCCGGCGCCGTCGAGCGCCGGAGCATCGGCCCGCTGGCCCGGCTCGCGCCGGACCCGGTCAAGGTCGTGCTCAACTGGGGCCGCCGCTACAGCCTGTGGTGCTTCAACTTCGGCCTGGCCTGCTGCGCGATCGAGTTCATCGCCGCGTCCATGGCCAAGCACGACTTCATCCGGATGGGTGTGATCCCGTTCGCGCCCGGCCCCCGGCAGGCGGACCTGATGATCGTCTCCGGGACGGTCACCGACAAGATGGCGCCCGCCGTCAAGCGGCTCTACGAGCAGATGCCCGAGCCGAAGTACGTCATCTCCTTCGGTGCCTGCTCCAACTCCGGCGGTCCGTACTGGGACTCCTACTCGGTCACCAAGGGCGTGGACCAGATCATCCCGGTCGACGTCTACGTGCCCGGCTGCCCGCCGCGGCCGGAGGCGCTGCTCCAGGGCATCCTCAAGCTCCAGGAGAAGATCGCCGCCGAGTCCCTGCCCGGCCGCTACACCGCGCCCGCCGCGGTGCTGCGCCGACCGTTGGTGGCGGGGCCCCCGACCGATGGAGGAGTGTCGTGAGCGAGCGCGGCGAGCGACCTGTCGAGACGCTCACGGCGGAGCAGTACGCGGCGTCGGTCGGGGAGTGGGCGACCGGCGCCGAGGCGTACGGGCTGATCACCGTCGACGTGCCGGCCGAGCGCTGGATCGAGGCGCTCACCACCGCCCGGGACGTGCTGGGCCTGGGCTTCTTCGACTGGCTGAGCGCCGTCGACGAGCTCGCCGAGGGCTTCTCCGTGGTCGCCCACCTGGCTGCGGTCGAGGCGCCGGGCGTGCGGCACCTCGCGCTGCGCACCCGGGTGCCGCGGGACGGCGCCGCACTGCCGAGCGCCGTCGCGGTGTACGCCGGGGCCGCCTGGCACGAGCGCGAGACCCACGAGATGTTCGGCATCGACTTCCCCGGGCACCCCCACCTGGCCACCCTGCTGCTGCCGGACGGCTTCGAGGGGCACCCGCTGCGCAAGGAGTTCGTGCTCGCGGCGCGGGTCGCCAAGGACTGGCCGGGCGCCAAGGAGCCGGGCGAGTCGGACCACGGCGGCGGCCCGGCCCGGCGCAAGATGCAGCCGGCCGGTGTGCCGGACCCGAACGAGTGGGGGCCGCTCAAGGGCACCCTGCCGCCGGTCGCCGAGCGGCCCGCGCGTGGTGCGCGGGCGGCCGGCGCGGCGGCGCGCACCCCGCGGGCGGGCGCGGCGGCGGCGGCCGGGGCCGGGGCCGGCGCACCCGGCGCCGAGGGCGCTCCGGCGGTGCGGGCGGACCGGCCGCGGCGGACCAGGTCCGTCTCCGAGGGCTCGGCGAGCCAGGCGGGCGGCGAGGCCGCGGCGGCGCCGGGGACCTCGGCTGCTCCGGCCGTGCCTGCTGTTTCGGACGCGCCTGCTGCTCCGGGCGCGCCTGCTGTTTCGGAC
Organism: Kitasatospora sp. NPDC029367; assembly: GCF_055569135.1. Classification (NCBI taxonomy): domain Bacteria; kingdom Bacillati; phylum Actinomycetota; class Actinomycetes; order Kitasatosporales; family Streptomycetaceae; genus Kitasatospora; species Kitasatospora sp. NPDC029367. Next base: position 64,858 of record NZ_JBVHYH010000041.1, on the reverse strand, counting down.
GTGCCCGCTGCTCCTGCCGCTGCCGAGGGCGCTCCGCCGGTGCGGGCCGACCGGCCGCGGCGGACCCGGTCGGTGTCCGACGGTTCGGTCAGCCAGGCGGCCGACGCCGCCGCCGAGCCGACGGCCGAGCCCCAGACCCCGGCCCCGGCTCCGGCTCCGGCCCGGCCACGGTCCTCCGACGCGCCCTGGCACAACCCGGTGCCCGCCCACGAGGAGAAGCCGTCGGGCGAGGCCGGCGAGCAGGAGCCCGGTGGGGCGAAGGACGAGAACCCGGCCGGAGCGGCCGACCAGGACGGAGACGGCGCGTGAACCTGCTCGACACGGTGCTCCGCTGCGTCGCCACCCTGGTCGTCTTCCTGGTCTTCCCGCTGCTCATCGGCCAGACCGAGCACAAGGTGATGGCGCACATGCAGGGCCGGCTCGGCCCGATGTACGCGGGCGGCTTCCACGGCTGGGCCCAGCTCGTCGCGGACGGGGTGAAGTTCGCGCAGAAGGAGGACATCGTCCCGGCCGGCGCGGACCGCCGGGTCTTCCAGCTGGCGCCCGCCGTCTCGCTGCTGCCGTACCTGTTCGTGCTGCTGGCGATCCCGGTCGGTCCGAACGGCTTCGTCGGCCAGGCGGTCGACGCCGGGCTGTTCTTCGTGCTGGCCGTGATGGGCGTCGGCGTGATCGGCAAGCTGATGGCCGGCTGGGCCTCGGCGAACAAGTTCTCGCTGCTCGGCGGCCTGCGCACGGCCGCCCAGCTGATGTCCTACGAGCTGCCGATGGTGCTCGCGGCGGCCTCGGTGGCGATGGCCGCCGGCACCCTGTCGCTGCCCGGCATCCTGGACGCCTGGCAGTGGTACTGGCTGCCCTGGCAGCTCATCGGCGCCTTCGTGTTCTTCACGGCCGGCCTGGCCGAGCTCCAGCGGCCGCCGTTCGACATGCCGGTCGCCGACTCGGAGATCATCTTCGGCGCCTACACCGAGTACACCGGGCTGCGCTTCGCGCTGTTCCTGCTGTCCGAGTACGCGGGCATCCTGGTGGTGTCGGCGCTGACGGCGGTGCTGTTCCTCGGCGGGTGGCACGGGCCGATGGCGGACCAGCTCGGCTGGCTCTGGATGCTCCTCAAGACCTTCGCGCTGGCCTTCCTGGTCATCTGGCTGCGGGTCACCTACCCGCGTCTGCGCGAGGACCAGCTGATGCGCTTCGCCTGGATCGTGCTGATCCCGCTCGCGCTCGTCCAGCTGGCCCTCACCGGCATCATCAAGGTGGCGATCGCATGAGTTTTCCCGGTGCCGGTCTCGCCAAGGGCCTGGCCGTGACGCTGCGGACGATGACGAAGAAGACCGTCACCGCGCAGTACCCCGACGTCCAGCCGGTGCTGCCGCCGCGTTCGCGCGGCGTCATCGCGCTGCTGGAGGAGAACTGCACGGTGTGCATGCTCTGCGCGCGCGAGTGCCCGGACTGGTGCATCTACATCGACTCCCACAAGGAGACGCTGCCGGCCGCCGAGCCGAACGCCCGGGCCCGTACCCGCAACGTGCTGGACCGCTTCGCCATCGACTTCTCGCTCTGCATGTACTGCGGGATCTGCATCGAGGTGTGCCCCTTCGACGCCCTGTTCTGGTCGCCGGAGTTCGAGTACGCGGAGACCGACATCCACGAGCTGACCCACGAGCGGGAGAAGCTCCGGGAGTGGATGTGGACCGTCCCGGCGCCGCCGGCGCTGGACCCGGCGGCCGAGGAGCCCAAGGAGATCGCCACCGCGCGCAAGGCGGCGGACAAGCTCGCCGCCGCCGCGGCGGCCGAGGCTGCCGCCGCCGTCGAGGCCGCTGAGGCCGTCGAGGCCGCCGAGGAGAAGGGTGACGACGCGTGAACGCCGCTGCCACGCTTCTCGCGGCGACCGGTTCCCTGGAGCCGGCCGCCCGTTCGTTCCTGTCCCCGACCGGGCAGGAGGTCGTCTTCCTGCTGGTCGGCATCGCGGTGCTCGGCTCGGCGGTGGTCTCGGTGACCACCAAGCAGCTGGTGCACGCCGCGCTCTGGCTGGTGGTCGCGCTCGGCGGGCTGGCGGTGGAGTTCCTGCTGCTCACGGCCGAGTTCATCGCCTGGGTGCAGGTGCTGATCTACCTGGGCTCGGTGGTCGTCCTGGTGCTGTTCGGGCTGATGCTCACCAAGGCGCCGATCGGGCGCTCGCCGGACGCCGACTCCAAGAACCGCTGGGTCGCCCTGGTGGTGGCGCTGGCCGCGGCCGGGACCCTGGTGACCCTGGTGGTCGACGCCTTCCGGACCTCCTGGATCGACCTCGGCGCGGGCGGCGGTTCGGCCTCCGTGACCGGCGCCAGCCTGTTCCGCAACTGGGTGCTGCCCTTCGAGGCGCTGTCCGTGCTGCTGCTGGCGGCGCTGGTCGGCGCGATCGTGCTGTCGCGCGGGTCCGGGCGCCGGGTGCCGACGCCCCGGGCGGGCAAGCTGCGGGCCGGACGGCCGGTCGGGTCGAACGGGACGGTGGCCGCGACCACGCCCAAGCCCTCCGCGCCCGCGTCGTCCGCGTCGTCCGCGTCGGAGGAGAGCTGATGCACCTCGTCTACCCCGTCGTCCTCGCCGCGCTGCTGTTCAGCGTCGGCGTGTACGGCGTGCTCGCCCGGCGCAACGCCGTCCTGGTACTGATGTCCGTCGAGCTGATGCTCAACGCCGTCAACCTCGACCTGGTCGCCTTCGACGCCTGGCTGCGCGACTCGCTGCACGCCGGGCAGGCGCTCACCCTGTTCACCATCACCATCGCCGCCGCCGAGATCGGGCTGGGGCTCGCCATCGTCCTGCTGCTGTTCCGGGCCCGGGGCACCGCGGACATCGACCGGGCCACCGCGCTCGGCGACCCGGCCGAGCCGCACACCCCGGCCGAGGACGAGCCGGTCGCAGCCGAGGCACTGAAGGGCCGGGCCACCGCATGAACCTCGCCCTGCCCGTCCTCGTCCCCGCGCTGCCCGCGCTCGGCGCCGCCGCGACCCTGGCCGTCGGCAAGAAGGCGCCCGGGCTGGCCCGGCCGCTGGCGGTCGTCCCGGTCGCCGTCTCGGCCGTGCTCGCCCTGGTGGTCGCCCTCCAGCTCGGCACCGGCCGGACCCTGGACGCCGCCACCCGGCTCACCCCGACCGGCGGCCCGGACATCGCGCTCTCCGTCCACCTGGACGGCTTCACCTCGCTGATCTCGGTGCTGGTCGGCCTGGTCGCCACCTGCGTCCAGGTCTACTCGACCGCGTACCTCAAGGAGGACCGGCGCTACCCCTCGTACGCGGCGCTGGTCTCGCTGTTCACCGCGGCGATGTTCCTGGTGGTCTACTCGGGCGACCTCGTCGTGCTGCTGGTCGGCTGGGAGGTCATGGGCGTCTGCTCGTACTTCCTGATCGGCCACCACTGGGAGAGCGCCGACGCCCGGTCGGCCTCGCTCAAGGCCTTCCTGGTCACCAAGCTCGGTGACGTGCCGTTCCTGTTCGGGATCTTCCTGCTCGGCGCGGACGCCGGCAGCTTCCGGATCACCGACGTGCTGTCGGCCGCGACCGAGGGCCGGCTGGGCCACCCGACGCTGGTCGCGCTGCTGCTGCTCGCCGGCGTGGCCGGCAAGAGCGCCCAGTTCCCGCTGCACACCTGGCTCCCGGACGCGATGGCCGGTCCGACGCCGGTCTCCGCCCTGATCCACGCCGCCACCATGGTCGCGGCCGGCATCTACCTGGTGGCCCGGCTGCTCCCGGTGTTCCTCCAGTCGGGGGCGGCACTGGTGGTGCTCGCGGTGATGGCCGCCGTGACGATGATCGGCTCGGCGCTCTGCGCGCTCGCCCAGGACGACCTCAAGCGTGTGCTCGCCTACTCCACCGTCGGCCAGCTGGGCTACATGGCCGGCGCGCTGGCCAGCGGTGACCGCGAGGCCTCGGTGTTCCACCTGGTCAGCCACGGCGCGTTCAAGGCGCTGCTGTTCCTGGCCGCCGGTGTGGTGATCCACGCCGCGCACACCAACTCGATCTCCGCGATGTCCCGGATCCCGGGCCTGCGCAGGACCGTCCCGGACGCCCACTGGACGATGGGCATCGCGCTGTTCGCGCTGGCCGGGCTGCCGCCGTTCTCCGGCTTCTTCAGCAAGGAAGCGGTGCTCACCGCGGCCGAGCACGCCGCCAACGGCGAGGCGCTGACCAACGGCCTCGGCCCGGCCTCGGCGGTGCCGCAGGCAGCCGGCTGGATCGTGCTGATCTCGGCCGCGCTCACCGCGCTGCTCACCGGTGCCTACGCGGCCAGGCTGTTCCTGGTCGCCTTCCACAGCCCGGCGGGCGCGGCCGCGCCCGCTCGGGCCGCCCAGGCGGCCCAGGCCGCTCCGGCCGAGCACGAGGCCGACGCGCCGTACTCGCCCGAGCCGGACGAGGCCGACCCGACCACCGCCGAGCCGCCCGCGATGCGCTGGCCGCTGTGGGTGCTGGCCGTCCCGACCATCGCCTTCGGCGTCGCCGGGCTGCGCTCGGACTGGCTGCCCGCGCTGCTGGACGGCGGCTCGCTGCGCCCCACCGGCGTCACCGCCGTGACCGGCACCGGGCTTGCCGTGGTCGGTGTGCTCGCCACGTACGGCGCCTGGCGCTCGGCCACCGCGCGGCTGACCACCGGCCGGCCCGCCCCGGCCGTCGCCGGGAGGGTGCCCGAGCAGGCCGGAGCCCCGGCCGCCGAGGTGGTCGTCGCCGACCCCGGGCGCACCCTGCTCGGCCCGCTGTTCGGTCCGGCCCGGCACGGCTTCGGCGTCGACCGGCTCTACCACCTGCTGTTCGTCAGGCCGGTGGTCGCGGCGGCCCGGCTGGTCCGCTTCCTCGACCGCGAGGTCGTCGAGGGCTACGTGCAGGGCAGCGGGATCGGCGCCAACCTGCTCGGCCGGGCCGTCCGGCTCGCGCAGACCGGCAACGCGCAGACCTACCTCAGCGCCCTGCTGGCCGGGGTCGTCCTGCTCGCCGTCCTGGTGGCGGTGTAGCCGGTGCCGTTCTCCTCCATCCCCGTCCTCTCCACCGCCGCCCCGAGGAGCCCCCGATGAACGCGGTCCTCATCGCCCTCCTGGTGCTGCCACTGCTCGGCGCCGCGCTCACCCTGGCGCCGGTGTTCGGCCCGGACCAGGCCGTCGCCGGCCGCCGGGCGCTGCGGCTGAACTCCGTCCTCACCGGCGCGGTGCTGCTGCTCTCCGTCGTCCTCGCGGCCGGTTTCGACCACGACGCGCCGGCCCGGATGCAGGCCACCACCGACCTGGACTGGATCCCGGCCCTGCACGTGCGCTTCCACCTCGGGGTGGACGGCGTCTCGCTGCCGCTGATCGTGCTGACCGCGCTGCTCACCTTCCTCTGCGCGCTGTACTCGGAGAAGCGGCTGCCGGGCGGGGAAGCCCGGGGCGGAGCCGATGAGGAGCACCGGCCCTCGGCGCAGGCCTTCGTCGGGCTGTTCCTGCTCCTCGAGGTCGGCATGCTCGCCACCTTCGCGGTGCTGGACCTGATCCTCTTCTTCCTGTCCTTCGAGATCGTGCTGATCCCGATGTACTTCCTGATCGCCCGCTGGGGCAGCGGTGCGAGGACCCCGGCGGCCAACCGGTTCATCCTCTACACGCTGCTCGGCTCGGCCGTGATGCTGCTCGGCTTCCTGCTGATCGGCAGCAAGGCCGGCACCTTCGACATGCAGGCGCTGGCCGCCGGGCACGGCAACGGCCTGAGCCACACCACCCAGGTGGTCGCCGCGCTGGCGATCATGGTCGGGCTCGCGGTCAAGGCCCCCGCCTGGCCGCTGCACAGCTGGCTCCCCGACGCCCACACCGCCGCCCCGACGGTCGGCTCGGTGCTGCTGGCCGGCGTGCTGCTCAAGATGGGCACCTACGGACTGGTCCGGGTGCTCCTCCCGGTCGTGCCGGACGGCACCGCGACGCTCGCCCCCTACCTGGGCGCCTTCGCCGCCGTCGGCATCGTCTACGGCTCGCTGGCCTGCCTGGCGCTCGCCCGCCCCGGGGCCAAGGGCGACCTCAAGCGCCTGATCGCCTACTCCTCCGTCGGCCACATGGGCTTCGTACTGCTCGGCATCGCCTCCCTCACGCCGGTGGGCGTCAACGGCGCGCTGTTCGCCAACATCGCCCACGGTCTGATCACCGGCCTGCTGTTCTTCCTGGTCGGGGCGGTCAAGGACCGCTACGGCACGGCGGACCTGGACACCCTCTCCGGGGCCACCGGCGCGGCCCTGTACGGCCGGGCACCCCGGATCGGCGCGCTGCTCGCCTTCGCCGCCGTCGCCAGCCTCGGCCTGCCCGGCCTGGCCGGCTTCTGGGGCGAGCTGCTCGCCATGTTCGGCGCCTTCGACCCGGCCGCCGGGCTGTCCCGCCCGGCCTTCGTCACGTACATGGTCCTGGCCGGCCTCGGCACCCTGCTCACCGCCGGCTACCTGCTGATCGTGGTCAAGCGCGTCTGCATGGGCGACCCCGCGCAGCCCGCGCCGGTGGCCGAGGTGCCCGACCTGCGGCCGTACGAGGCCGTCAGCTGGACGCCGCTGGCCGCGCTCACCCTGGTGGCCGGACTCTGGCCCGCCCTCCTGCTCGGGCTCTCCGACCCGGCCGTCAAGCACCTCCTCGGGGGTGGCTGACCGTGCTCGCAGCCCACACCGCCGCACTCGGACCTCACTCCACGGGGCAGCACACTGTGACCTCCCTCGCCGTAGCCCACCCGGGCAGCCTGATCCAGTCCGTGGACTGGGTGGCGATCGCGCCCCCGCTGATCGCCGCCGTGGCCGCCCTCGCGGTGCTGGTCACCGACCTCTTCCTGCCCGAACGGCACAAGCGCTGGCTCGGCCGCCTCACCGCCGCCGGGCTCGCCCTCGCCCTGCTCGCCCTCCTTCCGCTCACCGGGGGATCACCCCGGGCCACCTTCTGCCTCCGGAACGTAGCAGGAGCCACTGACACCGGCGGTTGTTCGTACGTCGCCGACCACTTCGCGCTGGTCTTCCAGCTGCTGGCCCTCGGCGGCGCGCTGATCGCGGCGCTGCTGTCGATGCACACCGTCGAGGACCAGAAGCTGCCCCGCGGCGAGTACTGGTTCCTGCTGCTCTCCAGCGCCACCGGCGCCGCGCTGCTGCCCGCCTCCCGCGACCTCGCCACCATGGTGATCGCCCTGGAGGTCGCCTCGCTGCCGGCCTTCGCCCTGGTCGCGCTGCGCCGGGACGGGCGGGGCGCGGAGGCCGCGCTCAAGTTCTTCGTCTCCTCCGTCACCGCGACCGCCGTGATGCTGCTCGGCACCGGCTTCGTCTACGCGGCCAGCGGCAGCCTGCACCTCGGCGCCGTCGCCCAGGGGCTGGAGCACGCGCCCGCCCAGCTCAAGGCGCTGGCCGAGGCGGGGGCGGTGCTGACCCTGGTCGGCTTCGCCTTCAAGGTCGCCGCCGTCCCCTTCCACTTCTGGGTGCCCGACACCTACACCGGCGCCCCGCTGCCGGTGGCCGGCTACCTCTCGGTGGTCGGCAAGGCGGCCGGCCTGTCCGGGCTGGCGCTCGCCACCACCGTCGCGTTCCGCCCGTACGCCCACACCTGGGGCCTGGTGCTCGCCGTGCTGGCCGCCGTCACCATGACGGTCGGCAACGTCGGCGCGCTGCGGCAGCGCTTCGACACCCGGTACAGCGCGGTGCGGCTGCTGGCCTGGTCCTCGGTCGGCCAGGCCGGGTACCTGCTGGTGCCGCTCGCCGCGGCCGGCTACGCCCCCACCGGGGCCGATCCGCTGGGCGCGACCGCCGCGTACGCGCTGATCTACGGCGTGGTGAACCTCGGTGCCTTCGGGGTGGTCGCCGCCGTCGGCCGCCGGGCCGGGACCAGCGTGGACGACTTCCGCGGCCTGTTCGCCCGCAACCGCTGGACGGCGCTCGCGCTGGCCTTCTTCCTGCTCTGCCTGGCCGGGCTGCCGCCCGGCGTGATCGGCCTGTTCGGCAAGGTCGTGGTGTTCCGCGCGGCCGTGGACGCCGGGCTGGGGTGGCTGGCCGTGGTGATGGCCGTCAACGTGGTCGTCGCCCTGTACTACTACCTGCTGTGGACGGCCCGGCTGTTCGCCCCGGCCGACGCGGCCGCGACCGCTGACGGCGCCGAGCGGCGGCTGCCGGTCAGCCTGACCGCCACGCTGGGGCTCACCGCCTCGGCGGCGGTGGTGCTCTCGGTCGCCCCGCAGCTGGTCCTCCGGGTGGCCGGCGGCTCGCTGTTCTGAGCCGCCGACCGGGTGTCGCGTCGGTCACAAGGGAACAAGGTCCCGGGGCCCGCCCGTTGAGCGGGCAAGAGGGACGAGGCAGAAAGGGCTTCCCCACCGCACCACTGGAGGGCCTGACGTGCACAGCCGGCACAACGGACTGAGGACCGCCGTCCTGCTCGGTGGCCTCTCGGCACTGATCCTGGTGATCGGCGGATTCTTCGGCCGGACCGGCTTCGTGATCGCCCTGCTGGTCGCCCTCGGGACCAACGCCTACGCCTACTGGAACAGCGACAAGCTCGCGCTGCGGGCCATGCGGGCCCGGCCGGTCAGCGAGTTCGAGGCGCCCGTGCTGTACCGGATCGTGCGGGAGCTCTCCACCTCGGCCCGGCAGCCGATGCCCCGGCTCTACATCTCCCCGACGCCGGCCCCGAACGCCTTCGCCACCGGCCGCAACCCGCGCAACGCGGCGGTCTGCTGCACCGAGGGCATCCTGCAGATCCTGGACGAGCGCGAGCTGCGCGGGGTGCTCGGGCACGAGCTCAGCCACGTCTACAACCGGGACATCCTGATCTCGTCGGTCGCCGGGGCGCTGGCCTCGGTGGTGATGTTCCTGGTGAACTTCGCCTGGCTGATCCCGTTCGGCCGGAACGAGGACGACGACGGCCCCGGGCTGTTCGGGATGCTCGCCATCATGATCCTCGGGCCGATCGCCGCCGGGCTGATCCAGCTGGCCGTCAGCCGCTCCCGCGAGTACCAGGCCGACGCCGACGGCGCCCGGATCACCGGCGACCCGCTCGCCCTCGCCAGTGCGCTGCGCAAGCTCGACGCCGGCACCCGCCAGCTGCCGCTCCCGCCGGAGCCCCAGTTGCAGACGGCGAGCCACATGATGATCGCCAGCCCGTTCCGGCCGGGGGAGGCGGGGGCGCGGCTGTTCTCGACGCATCCGCCGATGGCGGAGCGGATCGCGCGGCTGGAGCGGATGGCCGGGTACCGGTCGTAGCGGCCGCTGCGCGGGCTGGGGTTGGGGGCGCGGTCAGCCGGTCGACTCCTGGTAGGCCGTCCGCAGGCGGTGGATGCCCTCGGCGACCTGGGCGGGGCTGTCGGCGGCGGCGTAGCTCAGCCGCAGGTGCGGGGCCGGGGGCTCGGCGGCGTGGTACGGCCGGCCGGGGGTGACCTGGACGCCCCGGCGCCGGGCGGCGGCGACCAGGGCGCCGTCGTCGGTGCCGTCCGGCAGCCGCAGCCACAGGTGGTAGCCCCCGGGCCGGTGGGCGCCGAGCACCCCGGGCAGCTCGCGGTGCAGGGCGGCCACGGCGGCGGTGCGGCGGTCGCGCAGTTCGGCGCCGAGGGTGCGCAGGTGACGGGCCCAGCCCGGGTCGGAGACCAGCTCCAGGGTCGCCTCCTGGAGCGGCCGGGGCACGAAGAAGCTGTCCACCACCTGGGTGGCCCGCAGCCGGGCGAGCGCCGGGCCGCGCGCGGTGAGGGCGCCGACCCGCAGGTTGGGGGAGGCGGCCTTGGTGAGCGAGCGCAGGTGCACCACCACCCCGTCCCGGTCGTCGGCGGCCAGCGGGCGCGGCAGCGCCGGGGCGTCCGCGTGGACCAGCAGCCGGGCGAAGTCGTCCTCGACCACGAACGCCCCGGCGGCCCGGGCGATCCGCAGCACCTCGGCCCGGCGCGCGGGCGAGAGCACCGCGCCGGTGGGGTTCTGGAACAGCGGCTGGCAGACGAACACCCGGGCCCGGGTGGCCTCGAAGGCGTCGGCCAGCAGCTCGGTGCGGACGCCGTCGGCGTCGACCGGGACGGGCACCGGCCGCAGCCCGGCCGCCCGCACCACCGCGAGGATGCCCGAGTAGGTCGGCGACTCGACCAGCACCGGGGAGCCGGGCGCGGCCAGCGAGCGCATCGCCACGGTCAGGCCGCCCTGCCCGCCGGCGGTGATCAGGACGTCCCCGGCGCTGATCGGCCCGGCGTGGCCGCCGATGTCGCGGGCGAACCAGCCGCGCAGTTCGGTGAGGCCGTCGGTGGGCGGCCGGTCCCAGGCGCCCGGGCGGCGGCCGGCCCGGGCGAGGGCGGCGGCGAGCAGCCGCTCGGGCAGCAGCGAGGAGTGGGGGTAGCCGCTGTTGAGGTCGATGACGTCCGGCGGCGGCACCTGGAGGGTGGCGAACACCGGTGCGGCCAGCAGGTCGCGCGGGCCGGAGTCGGCGCTGAGCGCGACCTCCTGCCAGGAGAGGTCGCCGGGCCGGGCGGCCGGGGCCGCCGGGGAGTCGGGGGCCGCGGCGAAGGCCGCCGCCCGGAACACCCCGGCACCCGGCCGGGAGACCACCAGTCCCTCGGCGACCAGCACCGCGATGGCGCGGGAGACCGTCACCGGGCTGACCTGGTGGCGCTCCGTCAGGGCCCGGCTGGACGGCAGCTTTCGCCCTTCCGGGTAGCGCTCGACCTCCTGCCGGAGGCTTTCGGCGAGTTCGGTCACGCTGCTACGCTCGTTCATGACGGCACAAGATAGCGCTACCCGGTCCGTGGCGATAGCACCCGGGACCGGTACCTCCGGCACCGCCCCCGGCACCGCCTCCGGAACGGCCCTCGCCGCCCTCGGGGTGGCGTCCTTCTCGCTCACCTTCCCGGCCACCGTGTGGTCCCTCGACGGGTTCGGCCCGTGGACCTCGACCGGGCTGCGCGGCGCCGTGGCCGGCCTGCTCGCCGGGCTCTACCTGCTGGCCTCCGGCGCCCCGTTGCCGAAGGCCCGGCAGTGGCCCGGCCTGCTGGTGGTCTCGGCCGGCTGCGTGGTCGGGTTCCCGCTGCTCACCACGCTCGCCCTGCGGACCTCCTCCACCGCCCACTCGGCGGTGGTCATCGGCCTGCTGCCGCTGGCCACCGCGGTGGCCTCGGCGCTGCGCACCGGCCGGCGGCCGTCCCGGGCCTTCTGGGCGGCGGCGCTGGCCGGGGCGGCGGCCGTGCTCGGCTTCACCCTGCTGCAGAGCCACGGCCGGCCGACCGTCGCCGACCTCTACCTGTTCGCCGGGGTGCTGGTCTGCGCGGCCGGGTACACGGAGGGCGGGCGGCTCTCCCGGGACCTCCCGGGCGCCCGGGTGATCGCCTGGGCGGTGGTGGCCGCGGCGCCGGTGATGCTGCTGACCGCCGCCTACGGGCTCTCCGCCGAGCCGGTCCGGCTCGGTGCGAAGGCGCTGGTCGGACTGGCGTACATCGCTGCGGTCTCCCAGCTCGGCGGGTTCGTGTTCTGGTACCGGGGGATGGCGGCCATCGGGGTGCCGCGGGCCAGCCAGCTGCAGCTCGCCCAGCCGCTGCTGACGCTGGTCTGGTCGGTGCTGCTGCTCGGCGAGGACCTGCCGGTGGCCGCGCCGCTGACGGCCGTGGTGGTGCTGGGCTGCATCGCGGTCACCCAGCGGGCCCGAGCGTAGTGCGGGCCCGAACCCTCGCGCAGGGCCGTCCGGAGGAGCCGCCGGCTCGTTAGGATGACCCCGCGCCCCCGTCGGTCCGGGGAGCGGCATCCGGAGGGAGTGGGCCGTCATGGCAGACGAGAGGCACGCCCCGGCGTCCGGGGACGCGCCGACCCGACGGCGCGGGCAGGGCGAGCTGGAGGCGCAGGTGCTGGCGGTGCTCCAGCGGGCGCCCGGCCCGGCCACCGCGGGGTGGGTCCAGGAACGCATCGACGGCGACCTGGCGTACACCACGGTGATGACCATCCTGTCCCGGCTGCACGCCAAGAAGGCCGTCTCCCGGAGCCGCTCCGGCCGCTCCTACCTGTGGCAGGCCTCCGCCGACGCCGCCGGGCTGGCCGCGCTGCGGATGCGCCGGATGCTCGACGGCGAGGCGGACCGGGACGCCGTCCTCGCCAGCTTCGTCACCGCGCTGCTGCCGCACGACGAGGAACTGCTGCGGGCGCTGTTGGACGCCGCGTCCGCGGAGCCCCCAGCGGCCGACCGTGAGAGCTGACTCGTGGGCTTCTTCGTCTTCCTCCCGCTGATCCTGCCGCTGACGGCGGTGCCGATCGCCCGGCTGACCGAGCAGCACCTGCACCCGCGCGGGGCCGCCCGGCTGATGACCGTGATCAGCGCCGTGATGGCGGTGTGCAGCGTGCTCTGCCTCGGGCTGATCGGCGTGGTGGGCACGGCGCAGATCCCCGGCAACCCGCTGCCGGACAGCTGGTCCGACCCGGAGGTGCGGCACGCGCTGCCGTACCACGAGACGGTCGGCACCGCCGCGATGTGGCTGCTGGCGCTGGTCGGCTTCGCCTGCTCCCGGACGGTCGTGCGGCACCTGCGGGTCCGCTCCCGGGCCCGTCGGGCGCTGGCCGGACTGCCGGACGCCCCGGCCGAGGCCGGCGGCCTCGCGGTGCTGCCGGACCACAGCCCGTACGCCTACGCGCTGCCCGGCTCGCCCGGGCGGGTGGTGGTCTCCACCGGGATGCTGGCCGGGCTGGCCGAGGACGAGCGGGAGGCGCTGCTCGCGCACGAGCGGGCGCACCTGCGCCACCATCACCACCGCTACCTGCTGACCACCCAGCTCGCCGCCTGCGTCAATCCGTTCCTGCGGCCGTTGCAGGAGGCGGTGGCGTTCAGCGCCGAGCGGTGGGCGGACGAGGAGTCGGCCCAGGCGGTGGGCGACCGGCGGATCACCGCCCGGGCGGTGGCCCGGGCGGCGCTGGTCTCGCACGCCGCCCCGGTGCCCGGCTTCGCGGCCTTCGCCGCTCCGGCCCCGGCGCCCGGCCCGGTGCCGCGCCGGGTGGCCGCGCTGCTCGGCCCGGTGCCGACGGCCCGCAACTGGCCGCCGGCCAAGACCCCGGCGGGCCTGGCGGCGATGGTGGCCGCGGTCGGCACGGCGGCCTCGGCGCTGTGCGCGCTCAACGCGGCGGTGGCGCTGCTGGTGGTGTTGAAGGCCGTCACCCCGCTCTAGGCCCGCCCTGGGAGGGTCAGATCCGGACGAGCATCTTGCCGGTGTTGGCGCCGCGCAGCATGCCCAGGAAGGCGTCCACCACGTGGTCGAAGCCGTCCACGACGGTCTCGTCCGGGACGAGGGCGCCGGAGCGCAGGTGCGGGACGGCGAAGTCGTACAGCTCGGGGCGGGCGTCCAGGTGGTTGCGGACCAGGAAGCCCTCCAGGCGCAGGCTCCGGCCGACCACCTCGTAGAGGTTGCGCGGCGCGGGCGGCGGGTCCAGCGGGTTGTTGTACTGGGCGACGGCGCCGCACCAGGCGATCCGGCCGTGGTCGCGCATCGCGCTGATCGCGCCCTCCAGGTGGGCGCCGCCGACGTTGTCCAGGTAGACGTGCAGCCCGTCCGGGGCGGCCTCGCGCAGCCGGTCGGCGATCGGGCCGTCGTGGTAGTCGAAGGCGGCGTCGAAGCCGACGTGCCCGGTGAGCTGGGCGACCTTCGCGGGCGAGCCGGCGCTGCCGATGATCCGGCCGGCGCCGAGCAGTCGGGCGATCCGGCCGGCGGCGGTGCCGACCCCGCCGGCCGCGGCCGAGACGAACAGGGTCTCGCCGGGCTGGAGCCGGGCGATCCTGGTCAGGCCGACCCAGGCGGACAGCCCGGTGCCGCCGAGGATCGAGAGGTGGGCGCTGAGCGGGACACCCGCGAAGTCGGGCAGCAGGTTGGCACGCTCGGCGGTCACCACCGAGTGGGTGCGCCAGGCCTGCCGGTGGAAGACCAGGGCGCCGACCGGCAGCGCGTCGGCCCGGGACTCCACCACCCGGCCGAGGGTGCGGCCCTCCAACGGGGCGTGCAGCTGCCAGCCGCCCTCGTCCATCTCCTCGCGCATGTACGGGTCGACGGACTGGTAGAGGTTCTCGACCAGGGCCTCGCCGGCGGCGAGCGCCGGGAGGGTCACGTCGACGAAGGCGAAGTTCTCGGCGCTCGGCGCGCCGGAGGGGCGGGAGACCAGGTGGACGGCGCGGGCGGTGGGGCGGGACATCGGCGGTGCTCCGTACGGGGGAGATCGGCGGGGACGTGATCACCGTAGGAAGCGGGGGAGCGGCCGGGCAGGGGGCGGCGGCGATGGATCGGCTCCTTCCATGAGCGGATTCGATGGACGGTAGGTTCGCCGTATGACCGAACTCGCCCCGCACGAGCTGCGCGTCCTGGTCGCCGTCGACGAGGAGCGGAGCTTCACGGCGGCCGCCGCGCGCCTGGAGACGACCCAGTCCGCCGTCTCGCACGCCGTGCGCGCCTGCGAACGGAAGCTCGGCGCGGTGCTCTTCGACCGCGGGCGCCACGGCGCGCGCCCCACCGAGGCCGGCGCGCGGGCGGTCGGCTACGCCCGCCGGATCCTACGGCTGCTGGCGGTGATGGGCCCCGAAGTGCGGGGCGCGGGCGCCGGCCCGGCGGGTCCGCTGACCGGCACGCTGCGGATCGCGGCCTTCCGCAGCGCCGCCGCCCACCTGCTGCCGCCCGTGCTGGCCCGGCTCGCCGCCGAGCACCCGGGGCTCACCCCGCGGGTGCGGATCGTCCGGGAGCTCGGCCGGGGCACCGCCGGGGAGGTCGCGGACGGGCGCGCCGACCTCGGGCTGGCCACCCTGGACGCGGGCGGTCCGCCGGCCGTGCCCGGACTGGTCGCGGTGCGGCTGTACCAGGAGTCGTACGCCCTCGCCCACCCGCAGGGCCACCCGGAGCCCCGCCGGCTGCCGCTGGTGGACTGGGCGGAGAACTGCGGCTCGTACACCAGGGACTGGTGGCGGCGGCAGGACTGGCTGCCGCCCGCGACCGTCGACGCGGAGGACGACACGGTGGCGCTCTCACTGGTCGCCCAGGGCCTCGGCATGGCGGTGATGCCCCGGACGGCACTGCTCGGCGCGCCGCCCGGGCTGGCCGTCACCGACCTCGGCCCGCGGCCGCCCAGCCGCTTCGTCGGGTACGTCACCACCCCCGAGCTGGCCGGTACGGCTGCCGTCCGGGCGCTGATCCGCGAACTGCGCGAGCTGCCGTTGCCGGCCGGGCTGACGGCGGCCTGATCAGTGCGGCCGGGCCCGGCCCGGGCCGATCAGCCGATCAGCCGTCGAGGCTCTCCCGGAGCTTGCGGAACTCGGCCGCCAGCGCGTCCAGGGTGTAGTGGGCGTTGAGGCCGCTCGGGTTGGGCAGTACCCACACCTCGGTGTCGCCGATGCCCTCCGGCTGGCGCCCGATCACGGCCCGACGCTGCCCGAAGGCCGTCCGGTAGGCGCCGATGCCGAGCACCGCGAGGACCCGCGGCCGCAGTCGCAGCACCCGCTCGCGCAGCGCCGCGCCCCCCGCGCGCAGCTCCTCGGCGGTGAGCTCCTCCGCCTTGGCGGTGGTACGCGGGGCGACGTTGGTGATGCCGAGGCCGAGGGCGGGCAGTTCGCCCTGCTCGTCCGGGCGGTACTGGCGCTCGGTGAAGCCGGAGCGGTGCAGGGCGGGCCAGAAGCGGTTGCCCGGGCGGGCGAAGTGGTGCCCGGTGGCCCCGGACCACAGGCCCGGGTTGATGCCGCAGAACAGCACCCGCAGCCCGGGCCCGGTGACGTCCGGGATGGTGGTGTCCTGGGCGGCCCGCAGCTGCTCGGGGGTCGGCTTCATCGGCGTCGGGGTCGGCTTCACGGAAGGGGAGTGCACCCGGCCGATTCTGCCCTGACCGTCGTCGCCCGTGCGGTGCGGCGGTCGCGCAGCCACCGCAGGCCGAACACCACCACGGCGGCGTACGTCCAGCCGGCCAGGATGTCGATGATGAAGTGCTCGGCGCCGTAGACCAGGGTGAACGCCATGGCGAGCGGATAGGCGACCAGCAGGGCGCGCAGCCAGGGCCGGGCGGTGGGCCAGAACAGGAACAGCAGCATCGCCGGGTAGGCGGAGTGCAGCGAGGGCATCGCGGCGACGTCGTTGGCGAACTGGCTGCCGTTCTCCAGCAGCGAGTCGGCCTGCGGCAGGCCCAGGTTCGAGATGGTCTCCCAGACCACCCGGTGCAGTTCGGGCAGGTTGCCCTGCTGGCCGACCAGCCACGGCGGGTCGGCCGGGTAGAGCAGGTAGGTCGCGAAGCCGGCGAAGGTCAGCGTGAAGTAGCAGGCGAGGAGTTGACGGAAGCGCTGGTGGGCGCGCCGCCACAGCACGGCGAGCAGGACGAAGACGACGAGGAAGTGCGAGAGGTAGACGGTCGTCGCCGCGTAGTCGTACCAGTGCGGCGAGCCGGGGGTGTAGAGCGCGTGCTGGAGCCGTACCGTCCAGGTCTCCCCGGCGCCGAGCACCTCGTCGAAGCGCAGCTGGGGCAGCCAGTGCGGGGCCCAGGGGGTGTGGGCGCCGTAGCCGCGCAGCAGCGAGTAGGCCCAGACCACGGCCATCACCGGGACCCAGTCGCGCAGCACCAGCAGGAAGCCGCGGGTGCCGTGTCCGCTGTGCACGGCGGCGGTGAGCAGGGCGCCGATCAGCCAGAGGAAGACCACGTCGTTGGCGAAGGCCATGCCCTGGGTGGCGAGGAACCAGACGAAGGCGGTGAGGTAGGCCGGCCAGGCCAGCAGCCGCAGTCTGGCCAGGCCGGTCCGGCGGTCGCGTTCGGTCGCGGGACGCAGACGTCCGGCCCGCACCGGGGTCGGCGGGGCCGGGCTCAGCAGCTTCGTCATGTTCAGCGAAACTAGCAACGCAAGCTTGGAGGACTCTGGGCGAACCATGACCGGCTCGTAAGAAAATCCCACGGTCGGGTCAAATCTCGTCGGACGAAAGTCCCGTGATCCGGGCGAAAGTTCGGCCGGAGCGGCCTCGCCGCCCCGGTCAGGCGACGGCACCGAGCTCATGCGGGGTGTTGTTGAAGCGTCGTCCGCCGTTGGCCGTCACCGTGACGATGTCCTCGATCCGCACCCCGAACCGGCCGGGCAGGTAGACGCCGGGCTCGATCGAGAAGCACATGCCGGGTACCAGCGGCTGTTCCTCGCCCTCGACCAGGTACGGCGGTTCGTGGGTGGTGATCCCGATGCCGTGGCCGGTGCGGTGGATGAAGTACTCGCCGTAGCCGCCCTCGGTGATCACCCGTCGGGCGATCCGGTCGATCTCCTGGCAGCTCACTCCGGGCCGGACCGCCTCGAAGGCGGTCTGCTGGGCGAGCCGGACCAGGTCGTGCACCTGCCGCACCTCGTCCGGGACGTCCGGGCCGACGTGCACGGTGCGGGTGGTGTCGGAGCCGTAGCCGTCCTTGAGGCCGCCGAAGTCCAGCACCACGGTGTCCCCGGTGCGGATGATCCGCTCCCCGGCCTCGTGGTGCGGGTTGGCGCCGTTGGGGCCGGAGCCGACCACCGTGAAGTCGACCTGGCTGTGGCCGTACTGGATCAGCAGCGCGCCGAGGTCGGCGGCGACGTCGGTCTCCCGGCGGCCGGCGAACTCGACCTCCAGGATGCCCCGGTAGGCGGCGTCCGCGGCGCCGCCGGCCGCGGCCAGGCGCTCCAGCTCCTCGCCGTCCTTGACCGCGCGCAGCATCGGCAGCACCTCGGTGAGCGAGCTGAAACCGGCGCCGGGCAGGGCGGATTGGAGGCCGAGCAGGTGCATCGCCCAGGCGTTGTCGGAGATGCCGTAGCGCCCGGCCGGCTCGAACAGCGGGCGGGCGGTGGCGTACGGGTCCTCGCCGTCGGACCAGTCGAGCAACTCGACGGCCGGGGCGCCGAGGGCCTTCTCGGCGTCCGGGCGCTCCAGCCTTGGGACGATCAGCGCGGGGCGGCGGCCGGGGGTGAGGACGAGGGCGGTGAGCCGCTCGGTGACGGCGGTGGGACGGTAGCCGCACAGGTAGCTCAGGTCGGGGCCGGGGGCGACCACCAGGCCGGCCAGCCCGGCGGCCGTCGCCTCGGCGGTGGCCCGGGCCATCCGGGCGGCGTGGTCCTCGGTGGTGAACGGACGGGGCACGGTTGCTCCTCCTCGGGGCCGGGTGGGGCGGTTGGTCCGGGGTCCTGCGGTGCGGGGTCCTTCGATGCGGGGTCCTTCGAGGTCGGGCCTGCGGTGCGGGTTCTGCGGTGCGGGTTCTGAGGTGCCGGGTCCTGTGCCGGTCCTTCGATGTTGGCCGACGCCGCCCGACTGCGCCACGGTCAGCGGCTGTTGGCGAAGTACCGGAGGAACAGCGCCTCGACGTGGGCCATCCGCCGGATCTCCTCCGGGTCGACGCTCTCGTTCGGCGCGTGGATCAGGCAGCGCGGCTCCTCGACGCCCATCAGCACCAGCTCCGCCGCCGGGAAGGCGGTGGCCAGCACGTTGCACAGCGGGATCGAGCCGCCCTGGCCGAGGAAGGACAGCGGCTTGCCGTAGACCTCCTGCGCGGCCTTGTCGAGCGCGGCGTACGCGGGCCCGCCGGTGTCGGCCCGGAACGGCGCGCCCGCGCTCTCCCGCTCCGTCGTGACCCGGACGCCCCAGGGCGCGGCCGCCTCCAGGTGGGCGACCAGGGCGTCCTGGGCGGCCCGGGCGTCGGTGCCGGGCGGCACCCGCAGGCTCACCCGGGCCCGGGCGGCGGCCGGGACGGCGGCCGCGGAGCCGACCACGGGCGGGCAGTCGATGCCGAGGACGGTGACGGCGGGGCGGGCCCAGAGCCGGTCGGCGACGGTGCCGGAGCCGGTCAGCCGGACGCCGTCCAGCACCCCGGCGTCGGTCCGGAAGGTGCCCTCGTCGTAGCCGACGCCGCTCCAGGTGCCGGTGCAGTCCAGGCCCTCGATCCGGGTGCCGCCGTCGGCGTCGCGCAGCGAGTCCAGCATCCGGATCAGCGCGGCCAGGGCGTCCGGGGCGGGGCCGCCGAACATGCCGGAGTGCACGTCGCCGGTGAGCGCCTCGACGCCGACCACCACGGTGACCACCCCGCGCAGCGAGGTGGTGGCGGTGGGCACGCCGACGGCGGCGTTGCCGGTGTCGCAGATCAGCAGGGCGTCCGCGTGCAACTCCCCGGCGTGCGGGGGCACGTACTGCTCCAGGCCGCCGGTGCCCTGCTCCTCGGAGCCCTCGACCACCAGCTTGAGGCCGACCGGGACGTCCTCGCCGAGTGCCCGCAGCGCGGTGAGGTGCATGACGATGTTGCCCTTGCAGTCGGCGGCGCCGCGCCCGTACCAGCGGCCGTCGCGCTCGGTGAGCCGGAACGGCGGGGAGGTCCAGGCGGCCTCGTCCAGCGGGGGCTGGACGTCGTAGTGGCTGTACAGCAGCACGGTCGGGGCGCCGGGCGGGGGCGGGCGGTGGCCGACCACGGCGTGGCTGCCGTCCGGGGTCTCCTCCAGGTGGACGTCGCGCAGGCCGGCCCCGGTGAACGCGGCGGCGACCCACTCGGCGGCCTCCCGGCACTTCTCCGGCGGGTACTGCCGGGGGTCGGCGACGGACGGGATGGCCACCAGCTCGGCCAGGTCGGCCTTGGCCTGGGGCATCAACTCGTCGATCCGCCGGGCGAGTTCGTCGGTCATCTGGGGCTCCTACTTGCGGACGGTGTCGCGCAGGTCGAGGTCGTCGATGCTGTCCTGGACGGCGGCGAGCCGGTCCGGGCAGTACACCGAGAGCACGATCGCCTCGGCCTTGACGATTTCGCGGTCGGACAGCACCGGGCGCCGGCCCGGCCCGCCCGCACCGTTGGACATCCCGTACGTCCACTGCGCCTGGTTGAGCGCGTTCGCCGGGTCGGCGCAGACCGCGCCGCCGTCCTCGCCGAGGGTGTGGGTGATCTGGTCCTGGGTGGGCACCGGGTAGCCGGCCGAACCCAGCCTCGCGGCAAGCTCCTTGGCCTTCTCGTTCGCCAGGTCGGTGGCGTGCAGCTGGGTGAACGACAGCAGGCCGGTGACCAGCATCGCGACCAGCAGCACGATCGAGCCGAGGTAGATCCAGCGGTGCCGGGAGGCCATCAGGCCGGTGGTCATGACGTCGTACCTCCTTCGGTCCGGCGCAGCTCCTGCGCCTCCTGGGCGGCCAGCTCGGCCGCCGCCCCGGGCGAGCGCCAACTCGGCCTGCGCAGCCGCAGGAAGAGGAAGGGGATGACCAGCCCGAGGAGCAGCAGGCCGCCGCCGACGATCCCGAGGTACGACCAGACGCTGCCGCTGCCGAACTGCGAGGACGGTACGAAGCCGATGCCCATCGCGGCGGCCGAGGCGAGCAGTCCGGTCACGCAGATCGGCACCAGGGCCGGGGCCCGGTAGCCGCGCGGGTGGTCCGGCTGGGTGCGGCGCAGCCGGATCGCGGCGCTGAACATCAGCAGGTAGACGATCAGGTACACCTGGGTGGTGATCACCGAGAAGATCCAGTAGGCGCTGGAGACGTTCGGGATCAGTGCGTACAGCAGGGCGATGGCGGTGGTGACCACGCCCTGGGTGACCAGCAGGTTCTGCTGGACGCCCGCGCGGTTGAGCTTCTGCAGGAACGGCGGCAGGTAGCCCTCCTGACGGGAGATCATCAGCAGCCCCTTGGAGGGCCCGGCCAGCCAGGTCAGCATGCCGCCGAGCGAGGCGGCGATCAGGGCCACCGCGATGACCGGGGTGAGCCAGCCGATGTGGAAGTACTGGAAGAAGGCGTCGAAGGCCTGCATCACCCCGGCGGTGAGGCTCAGTTCGCTGGACGGCACCACCCAACTGATCGCCAGCGCCGGCAGGATGAAGATCGCCAGCACCATCGCGGAGGCGGTGAACATCGACCGCGGGAACTCCCTGGCCGGGTCGCGCAGCGAGGAGACGTGCACCGCGTTCATCTCCATGCCGGAGTAGCTGAGGAAGTTGTTGACGATCAGCACCAGGCTGGCCAGTCCGGTCCACTGCGGGAACAGGTGCGAGGCGTCCATCGGGGCGGCGGAGGCGTTGCCCTCGCCGAGGAAGACGAAGCCGAGCACGACCAGCAGGGTGCCGGGGATCAGGGTGCCGATCACCAGGCCCATCGAGGACAGCCCGGCGACCGCCTTCGTCCCGCGCGCGGAGACCCAGACGCCGGTCCAGTACAGCACCATGATCACGACCGCGGTGTACGGGCCGTTGCTGGCCAGCCGGGGGTTCACCACGTAGGCGATGGTCGAGGCCACGTAGGCCAGCAGCGACGGGTAGTAGAAGATCGTCATCGCGAACTGGCACCAGACGGCCAGGAAGCCCAGCGGCTTCGACAGGCCCTCCGAGACCCAGCGGTAGACGCCGCCCTCCCAGCCGGAGGCCAGCTCGGCGGAGACCAGCGCGGTCGGCAGCAGGAACACCACCGCAGGGACGAGGTAGAGGAAGACGCAGGCCAGCCCGTACACCGCCATGGTCGGGGCGGAGCGCAGGCTGGCGACCGAGCTGGTGGTCATCAGGGCGAGGGTGATCCAGGACATCCGCGGGGCGGCGGCCAGTCGGCTGGCCACCGAGCCGCCGCGCTCCCGGGTGACGGGGCCGGCCTCGCCCCCGGGGCCGGGTGGGGGCGCGTCCGTGGCACTCATCGAGACTCCTCCGGTACGGCCCCGTTCGGCTGCGCGGGGGCAGGGCGGGGGCAGGGCGGGACCAGGGCGCCGGGGAAGGGCCCCGGAGGCGGGCCGTACCCGGTCAGTTCACCCGGTTGCCGCGCCCGCCGCATGCGGCGGGCGGCCGTGCGGGTGACCCGTGCTCAGTCCAGCTGGGCCGCCACCGGCGCGGCGGTGGGCCAGGCGGCGCGGCGCAGGGTGCGGCTCGCGGTGGCGGGCAGCAGGGCGGCGGCGAGCAGGGCGGCGATCGCGACGAGCGTGACGGCGGGGGAGAAGCGGTCCAGCAGCAGGCCGGCGGCGAAGGAGCCGGCCGGCATCCCGGCGGTGAGCAGCGTCATGGTCGCGGCGATCACCCGGCCGCGGAGCCGGTCGGGCACCTGACGGAAGACCAACAGGTCGAGCATCACCCGCAGGGCCGGGGTGCCCGCGCCGACCAGGAAGAGCGCGGCGAACACGGTGACCGCCCCGCCGGGCAGCAGCGGTGCCAGCGGGACCGGCACGGCGATCCAGGCCACCGCGAGCAGCAGCGCGCCGGGGCCGGCCAGCCGGTGCAGCCGGGAGACCAGGGTCGCCCCGGCCAGTGCCCCGACCGCCTCGCCGGCCAGTGCCAGGCCGATCCCGCCGCTGCTGGTGCCGTGTTCGCGCAGCAGCACCATGACGGGCAGCAGCAGCGCGGCCCCGGTCAGGTTGACCACCAGCAGTACGGCCAGGGCGGGGCGCAGCAGCGGGGAGGCGGCGAGGAGGCGGAAGCCGGCCAGTGCGCCGCCCTTCTCCTGCTCCTCCTGCTCCGCCCGGCCCTGCTCCGCCCGGCCCTCCCGGCCCTGCTGCTCGGCTGCGGCCGCGGCCGCCGGTCCGGCCGGGAAGCGCACCAGCAGTGCGGTGGTCAGCGCGACCAGCGAGGCGAACGCGGCGCCGAGGAAGGGCACCGAGCGGCCGAGTCCGAACAGGAACCCGGCCAGCGGCGGGCCGGCCAGCGCGGCGCCGCTCATCCGGGCCTCGTCCTGGGCGAGCGCCTGCGACAGCTGCTCCGGCGCGACCACCGAGCGCAGGGCCAGCAGCCGGATCGGGCCGCTGTAGGCGATCGTCGCGCCCACCAGCGCGGCGACCACCAGCAGGTGGGCCAGGGTCAGCCGGTCGAGGGCCAGGGCCGCCGGGACGCTGGCCAGGGCCAGCAGCCGGACGGCGTCGGAGGCGACCAGCACCCGGCGGCGGTCCCACCGGTCGGCGACCGAGCCGCCGTGCACGCCGAGCAGCAGGGTGGCGGCCATCTGGACGGCGCCGAAGGCCCCGGCGGCGGTGGACGAGCCGGTGAGGGCGAGCACCAGCAGGGGGAAGGCGGTCTCGCCGATCATCAGGCCGAGGGTCGCGCAGGAGGTGCCGGCCCACAGGGCCTGGAACCGCAGGTTGCGCCGCAGCGGTACGGGCGGCGGCGAGTCCGCCGGTCCGGGCGCTGCCGCTCGTGCGGGCGCTACCGCCTGCCCGACCGCCGTCCGTTCGGCCGTCGCCGTGGTGTGCTCCGTCATGGACCGACCCCCATCGTTCGCGTTCTCCGACACCGTTCACGCTCACGTGAATGATGGCGTGAGTGTGAGCGATTGCGCAAGGGTGAGCGCTCACCGGGGCGTGATTGCATGCGGAGCGGCCGATCTGCGAGGGTGGGCCCGTGGCCGAGCACGAACGGGAACCCGCCGACGGGGACGAGCAGCAGCAGCCCACCAGCTGGGTCAAGGAGCGCCAGGTGGGCGACGTCGCGGTGCTCAAGGCACTGGCCGACCCGCTGCGCCTCGCCATCCTCGGCGCGTTGAAGACCGCCGAGGACCGTCCGCTGACCGCCAAGGAGCTCGCTGCCGAGCTCGGCGAGCCGCAGACCAAGCTCTACCGGCACATCAAGCAGTTGGAGAAGGCCGGGCTGGTCCTGGTGGCGGGCACCCGGCTGGTCTCCGGCATCGTGGAGAGCCGCTACCGGGTCGCCCAGGACTCCATCCGGCTCGCCCCGGAGATGTTCACCGCCGACTCCCCGGCCCGCTCCGAGGCGTACGACGCCATGCTGGCCGCGATCGACCGGGTCCGCGGCGAGTTCCGCGCCCATGTGGCCGACGGCCGGCTGGATTTCAGCCGCCCGCAGGACGGTTCGGGTCCGTCGGCCGGGCTGTTCGCGCACTTCACCCTCCGGCTCGACCCGGACCGGCTGACCCGGCTCCGCGCCCAACTGGCCGAGATCTTCGACGGCTTGTCCGAAGAAGGTCCGAGTACGGCCGAGGACGCCGTGGACGTGACCCTCTTCACCCTGCTCTACGGTCTCCGCGCGGGCACGGAACGATAAATTCCGGGCCGACTGTCGGTGCGGTGGGACAGCATGGCCGGCATGTCGTATGAACTCCAAGCGCTGATCGGCATGTTGGAGCTGCTGACGGTGGCGGCGGCGGAGGTGCCGGAGGCCCGGGTGGTGCCGCTGGCCCAGGGGCTGGCGCTCATCCCGGTCACCCCCGCCGTGCTGTCCGCGCTCCAGGGCGACGCCGCGGTGGCCAAGTCCGCCGGTGGGGCGGGATTCGGCGGGCACTCCGACGGGTTCGAACTCCGGCTCGCCGCCTGGTCCAAGGCCGGTCCGATCGCCTGCGTCGAGGCCGAGTACTCCGGTGGCGGCGGGACTCAGCGCGCCGTCGTCTGGTTCGACGGCCGGGTCGTCCTGGGCCCGCTCGCCAGTGGCGAGTTCGAGCCCGCGCCGGCCGAGGGCACCCCGATCTCGCGCGCCCTGCGGTGGCTCGGCGGGCGCGTCGAAGCGGGGCGGGTGGACGAGTTCGACTCGGTCGGGCTGGGGGCGCACCGCAACACCGCGGGGTGGGCGGAGGGCTGAGCCGTCGTTCGGCGCGTCGTACCACGGCCCGTTCGGTGGACCGTCGTCCGGCGCGCCGCCGTTCGGCGTACCTGCGGTGGCCGGGTCCGGACGGCGACCGCACGGTGTGAGTCAGGCGATCTCGCCTGATCTCGCACCGAGAGGAAGCAGTACCCATGCGTGCCACCCGGATGGCCGCGGCGCTGACCGCAGCCCTCGCGCTGACCATGGTCGCCACGGCGTCCGCCACCGCCGCCGGCCACGGAGCCGCGGCCCCCCGCACCCCCGTTTCCGCCCCCGTCGTCCCCGTCGCCCCGGTGACCGTCCCGGCACCGCCGGCCACCCTCCCGGTCGTCGACCCGCCCACGGCCCCCGACACCCCCGCCGTGCCGGACACGCCCGCCGTGCCCGACACCCCCGCTGTGCCGGACACCCCGGCCGTGCCGGACACCCCCGCCGTGCCCGACACCCCGACGCTCCCGACGCTCCCCGCCGTCCCGGCCACGCCGGACCCGAGCGCGGCCCTCGGCGACGTCGTCAAGCTGGTCACCGGCCTGCTCTCGACGGTGACCTCGGCCGTCCCCGACGTCGGCGGCCTCGTCCAGCAGCTCCTCGCCGCGCTGCAGGCCCTGCTCGGCCAGGTCCCGAGCGTGCCGACGCTGCCCACCGTCCCGGGCACCGCCGCGAGCCCGTCCCGGCAGCACCAAGGTTCCGCCCCCGCGGGCCTCCAGGAGCAGCTCGACGCCCTGCGCGCCCAGGCGCGGGCGCTGAGCGCCGGCGCCGCCCATTCCCACCCCGCCACCGGCTGACCGTCATCAGCCGGTGGTGACCGGCCGGCCCCCGTCGGCCGCCGCACAGGGCCCCGCTCCCCGGTCCGGGAGCGGGGCCTTGTCGTCGTCCCGGCATCTGCCAACAGATCTTCCTGTCGCAGCGTCAGATAAGAACAGATCTTCATGTCAGGGCAGGAAATGGATCTAGCTTTTCCGTTTCCGACGGGCTACGGTCGTGCTCATGCCGGGCTCCGAACAGCCCGGCCGGGGTGGCGATTTCCGAGGTTCACGGGGGAACTTCCATGGCGTCCGGCCGTACGGTGGGTTACTTCGCGCTGCGCCACCCCGGC
Source organism: Kitasatospora sp. NPDC029367 (assembly GCF_055569135.1). Taxonomy (NCBI): domain Bacteria; kingdom Bacillati; phylum Actinomycetota; class Actinomycetes; order Kitasatosporales; family Streptomycetaceae; genus Kitasatospora; species Kitasatospora sp. NPDC029367. The sequence goes on along the minus strand of NZ_JBVHYH010000041.1, from coordinate 39,341 downwards.
GCCTCGGTGGTCGCGGTCTGCGCGGGCGCCGTGCACGACGGCTCGACCGTCCGCTCGCTCGCGGTGGACAACCCGGCCGGGCGGACCGAGGAGCAGCGGGCGCCGGCCCGCCGGAGCCTCGAACTCCGGGCCGAACTGGCCGCGCTCGCAAAGGCGTTGAACGCCCAGGCGCGGCGCGAGTACTGGGTACTGCCGACCGGTGGCGCGGCCGGGGTCGACGGCCAGCTGGTCGGCGACGCGACGGCGCCCTGCCGGTCGGTGTTCCTGAGCCCGGGCGCGCTGCGGGACGAACTCGCCGCCTTCGCGCTCGCCTGCGTCCGGGCGCTCGGCCTGGAGACCGGCTGCTTCCACCTGGAGGTGATCCGCCGGCCGAGCGGCGAACCGGTCTTCCTGGAGGCCGGCATGCGCCCGGGCGGCGGTGCTCGGCCTCCCGCTGGAGTCGGCCGGCCGCGGGTCTCCGCCATCAGGTCGATGGCCAGCGCCGGCTGGGTCGTCATGCCCGAGCCCGCCGTCCGGCCCGCCCGGGTGCTGGACCGCACCCCGATGAAGGGCGTGGTGCCGCAGGTGTACGCCGAGGTGCTGCCCGAGCCCGGCGCCGTGTACGACGGCACCGGCGGCTACTTCCACGTCCCGGGCCGCTTCCGGCTGTCCGGGCCGGACGAGCGGAGCGTGCGGGCCGCGGCCCGCCGGATCATGGCCGAGTACCGGCTCGACGTCGAACCGGCCCGGCCGTGACCACCGACCCCGCGACCACCGACCCCGCGACGACCAACCCGGTGGCGACAGAGCCGGTGACGACCAACCCCGTTCCGGCAACCCCGTTCCAGTGGAGGAACAGCACCCGATGACCCCGCAGCGACGACACGACCCCGAGCTCCGCGCCTTCGCCAGCGACAACTACGCGGGCGTCCACCCCGAGGTGTTGGCGGCGATCGCCGTCGCCAACGGCGGTCACCAGGTCAGCTACGGCGAGGACGTCTACACCGAGCACCTCCAGGAGGTGTTCCGCGGCCACTTCGGCCCGTCCGCCGAGGTGTTCCCGGTGTTCAACGGCACCGGCGCCAACGTGGTCGCGCTGCAGGCCATGATGGACCGCCGGGACGCCCTGGTCTGCGCCGAGAGCGCGCACGTCAACGTGGACGAGGGCGGTGCGCCGGAGGTGGTGGCCGGCCTCAAGCTGCTCACCGTCCCGGCCTGGGACGGCAAGCTCACCCCCGAGCTGATCGACCGCCAGGCCTACGGCTTCGACAACGAGCACCGGGCCCGCCCTGCCGTCGTCTCGATAGCCCAGTCCACCGAGGTCGGCACCTGCTACACGCCCGAGGAGATCCGGGCGATCTGCGACCACGCGCACGGCCTGGGCATGAAGGTCTACCTCGACGGTGCCCGGCTGGCCAACGCCGCCGCCACCCTGGGCGTCCCGATGCGGGCCTTCACCACCGACGCCGGCGTGGACGCCTTCTCGCTCGGCGGCACCAAGAACGGCCTGCTGTTCGGCGAGGCGGTCGTGGTGCTGAACCCGGAGGCCGTCCAGGGCATGCGCTACCTGCGCAAGACCTCCATGCAGCTGGCCTCCAAGATGCGCTTCGTCTCGGTCCAGTTCGAGGCCCTCCTGGGCACCGACCTCTGGCTGCGCAGCGCCTCCCACGCCAACGCGATGACCCAGCGGCTGTTCACGGCCGTCCGGGACATGCCCGGCATCCGGATCGACCGGCCGGTGCAGGCCAACCAGATCTTCGCCGTGCTGCCGCCGGCCGCCACCGAGGCCCTGCAGAAGCGCTTCCGCTTCTACACCTGGGACGTGCAGAGCGGCGAGGTGCGCTGGATGACCTCCTTCGACACCACCGAGGCCGACGTCGACGCCTTCGCCGCCGCGATCGCCGAGGAACTCGCCGCAGCGCTCTGACCGCCCGGCCGTCCCGCTGCCCTGCCACACCGGCCGCACCGGCCGCACCGACGCGAACGGCCCCGCCCCCGAACCCGGGAGCGGGGCCGTGCCGTCCTGCCGCCCACCCGCGCTCGGGGGCGGGCCGACCGGGGGTCGACTAGCGGTAGTTCACGTACTGCACGAGCGTCGCGTTGACCTGCGACTTTGCTGCGACCATGGCGCTGACCTGGGAAAACTCTCACACGGGGTTTTCACTGGTCAGCGCCGTTTTCCGCCCGCATGTGCCCTGGATGTGCCCTCGTTTCGCAGCACTTCGCAGGGTTGGACAACATGGGCTGGCGTCTGCCCGGGATGGTTGGTGAGCAGTGCCCGAGCCATCCCCGACGCGGGGCTGAGCGGCAAGGCGATCAGTACCCGTCCGGCCCACGTGGCCTTCGAAGCTGCACCGAGTGCTGCAGGAGATCAGAGCAGGGCGGCGACTGTCTGCTGGGCAAGACCTGCAATGGCCACCAGCCCAGGTACCCCGCCGCAGTGCTGGTACACGGAACCCATGAGGACACGCAGCGTGGTGGGGTCGTCTCCCGCCCGGTCGAGGTGCTGCTCGACTGCTGTGATCTCTTCGAGGCAGGCTTGAGGCTGTGCGAGTTGCGCGGCATGCCGCTCGACGGCTTCGCGCAGCTCGTGCAGCTGCCGTCGGGCCTCGTTGAGCTTCTCGTCGCTCGTATCGGCGACATTCTGGTTCAGGGTCGCGTTCTGCGCTCCTGGCGCGTTCTGGATGTTGCCCGTGATGTTCCCACCCGCGCTGATGCCGCTGCCGGCGGGGAACGGGTTCGGATTCTGCTGGCGACGGAAGGGCATCATGCCTCCTGGCTCATGAAGGTGCCGGTGGCACCGGGTCCGTTCTGGATATTGCCGCTGATGTCGCCGCCGGCCATGACACCGAAGTTGTAGATGGCCAGCGCCTGCGCCTGGTACGAGCGGGTGTCGACTTGGTGGTTGCCGAGAAACGCCTCGACCGTGTCGAAGACTCTGCGTTGCATCATCTGCACGTAGCGGCGGGCGTCCTCGTACATGTGCATCTCGTCGACGTAGCGGGTCGAGTAGATCTCCCGAAGGCTCACCGGACCACCTTGGTCAAGCTCCGGTTTCGGTGAAACCACGCGGCCCGAGATGAGCCGGTTGGCCGCGCTGACGAGATCGCACAGCGCCTGGAGCCAGGCCGTTCGCTGCCAGCGCCAGGACAACGGTGAAAGTGGAGCCACAGTCGCCGCGAGCGCGCTGTTGAGCGGGGCCATGATGTGCGGACGGACGGTGACCCGGAGAAAGCCACTCTCGTAGGCGAAGTTGACCAGGATGGAGGCGCTCATCTCACCGCCCCACGAGATGATCCGAGCCCAGAGGTATCGGCGAGCGACGTAGGGTCCCGGGCCGCCGTCAGGATGCCCAGCCGCGAGTGACTCCATGCTCTGCCAGGTCACGTCGTCGAGCTGTGTCCACCTATTGGCCGAGACGGCGGCGACGCCTATGACCTCGATGTCTGCGAACGGATGCCCGGGGGCATGCGACGGCGCGGGGTCGACGAGCCTGTTGGCCACGAAGTCGTAGAGCTCTTCTACCTTGAAGTTCCTGAACGTGCCAGCAGGGATTGCCTGTTCCGAATCGATCGACTTCTGCAGCTGCACGGGGATGAGAGTCGCCTTGGCCTCGTCATCCTGATCAACCGGAGCTGCCGGTCGTCGCGGCGCCGGTTCGACGTCGATACCGATCGAGGCCGTGCCCCAGACCAGACGGCCTGCTCCGATGAAGTGTTCCTTCGGTGAACTCCTGCCCCGCCATTCCCGGGTGTAGGGCAACGCCCACGACTGGAATCGTCGTTGGAGGAATCCTGGGGCTCCCGCCGGCTCGGGGCTGTGGCCGACCAGGAACTGCGAAGGGCGTAGCTGGTAGAGCAACGCCTGGGCCACCATCCGGTCCGCGTAGAAGGCCAGCCACATGCCAGCGGCGGCAAGCCCGAGTGCCCACCCCCATGACACCAGCTGTAGCAGCCCGAGCGCTATCCCAGGCAGCGTCAGGACAGCCGCCAGAGAGCGCCTCCAGCGACGGAGTTGGTAGGCGCGCAAGCAGTGGCCCAGCACGATGGACTCGTCGAACCCGAACGACGGCAAGGGCCTACCGCCGCCGACGATGCGGCTCCGGACCCAGCCGATGTAGTCCTCGCCGACCAGGATCTTCGGTTCGCCCTGCCCCGGTGACTCGCTGCCGGACGAAGCCTCTCCGCCAGTGGCGGCCTTCTTGCCGCCGCCGGCGATCTTTGCTGTCAGGTGAGCGGACAGCTCCGCCAGGCGGTTGGGCCTTGCGTAGGCGATCGCCGAGAGTCTTCGAGTCACCTCGGACAGTCTCGGAGCGAATGCGTACGTAGCAGCGGTCCCGATCGGCACACTTGGCCCGTCCTGCGACGAGTCCGCTCTCCCCTCAGGCCCTGACTGTCCAAATCCGTTTGCTGAACTGACCATTGCGGAGCCGCCCCCCGACACCGTCCAGTCACCCCCTGAAGCCGGATGATCACAGAAGATCGCGCGGGGATGACCGTACCAAGCGGCAGCAGGCTGTACTGGCTGAATGAGAAAACAGTCTGTGCTCGCGCTACTGCAGCAACAACTGGACGACGGAGGTATGGGGCCATGTCTCGCCGGTCAGGGCCCCCGGCTGAGGCGGTCTGCGGCACGCCTTCAGACCAGGGCAGGGCGCGTCTGATCCGTAGGTGCCTGGCACCCGGCCACGTGGCGGCTATCCGGTGACAGCAAGGCTGCCGACGCTGAACGGTTCCTTGGCAGCACGCAGGGCAGCTCTGGCACGGGCCGCGCCGCTGCGGGTGGCCGCCTCGCCGCCGCCGACCCCGACCTTTCGCGCCCCGAGGCCCGCACAGGGGCCACAGATGCCCGGTTGGGGCACCGGGTCGTGGCACTTGGCGCACTCGGCGTACCGGGCCGCTGCGGGCCGCACAGCGGGCTGGACGGGCGGCATCTTGTGCTCGAGGCGGTAGCGGAGCACCGCGACCGCCGAGTGCACCGGCGCGGGTAGGCCCGGCAGCAGGGCGTGGGCGAGATCGGCCTGGGTCGCGCCGCGCTCCAGCCACTGCGCGACGAGGGGTGCGAGCTCCTCGGCTTCGGCCTGGCCGAGCCGCAGGCGCGGCTCGGGGCGGATCACCCGGAACAGCGTGGCGACCGCCTCGCGGACCTGCTCGTCCGGCACCGCCACGGGCTGCTCGTCGGCCTCCTCCTCGGGCTCTTCCTCCCGCCCTCCCGTGTTCGCCTGCGGCTCGTCGGCGAGGACCGGCTCGTCGGGCTGCTCGGCGGGGAGGGAGGTTCCTTTGAACCGGTCCTTTGGAAGGACGTCAGCATCGCCGGTGGTCGCTTCACCGGAGACCGGACGGGTGGTACCCGGCAGCGCCAGCTGCGGGGTGTCATAGACGTGGGTCTCGGTGATGATCGTGCCGTCCGGCATGCGGATCTTCTCGACCCGGTAGAAGCCGGCCTCGGCCAGCTCCTTCAGAGCCTTGCGGACAGCACCGCGGCCCTGGGTGCTGGTGTCGGCCATGTGGCGGCCGTCCTCGCGCCAGCCGTCAGGGCGGGAGAGGAGATCCGCGAGCAGGCCGCGAGCGGTGTAGGACAGCCGCCGGTACTGCAGCATGCAGTTGGGCAGCACGGTGAAGTTACGTACGTGTTCGGTACGATGTACTCGCATCGGGAGTTCGCGCTCCTGGTGCCGGACCCCGGGATGTTCGCGCATCGCCGGGGTCGCCTATTTTCGGTTGGATCACGGAACGTACCACAATGCCAAGGCAGATGAGCCTTGTTGGCGCGAGCGACCATGATCACACTCACTGGCTGCATCGAAGGAAGCTCCGTGCTGCCGGAGTGAGGTCGTGGATCTACGCGCGGGTCGCTCCGTGCTCCAGGTAGACGGTCGCGGACTGTGTCCTGGCGACGCAGGCGGCATGGACGCGGCGGGCCAGGCGCGGGATGAGGAGTTCGTCGAGCTGGTCCGTGGTCTGGAAGGCGTACTCGCCGATCTCCACCTGGTCGACGGTGATGTTGTCGAGCTCGTCGACGGGGAGGACGCCGCCATCGAAGACGAAGAGGAGCTTGTCGCCCTCGGTGGGGTGGGGTGCCCAGTCGGCGACGAGCAGGCGGCCGATCGGCGGGGTGATGCCGAGTTCTTCCTTGACCTCTCGGGCCGCGCCCTCGCTCGGGGTCTCGCCGGCGTGGAGGTAGCCGCCGGGGATCTCCCAGCCGGGCTTGTAGGTCGGCTTCACGAGGAGGACGCGGTCGTCCTCGTCGAAGAAGAGCACGCCGGCGGCGGTGCGGGGCTGGGCCACGACCTCGTGGGACTGGGAGTCGCTCATGGCGACGACTGTAGCCGTCCAGCCGCGTCACGCGACGATCTGGAGCCGCTGCGCGACGCCCGCCAGCAGGTAGCTGGGTTTGCCGCGCTGTTGGCGGACCCAGTTGGTCACCAGGTGCCGGGGGATGAAGTGGTAGCGGACTTGCTCGGGGGCCAGCTCCTCGGCGTCCAGTACGAGGGCGAGGGCCTCGTCCATGCGGTTCTGTGCGCTGTAGGCGCGGGCGATTTCGAGTGAGTGCCGCACTCGGCGTTCGAGCGGCAGGGTCGAGGAGTCCACGCGCGGGCCTTGGTCGAGGGCGATCTGGACGTCGCCGAGCTCCATGGCGGTCGAGATCCGGTGGATGGCCACGTTGGTGGGCCCGAAGGCCGTCCACATGTGGTTGGCGTCGTGGCCGAGGCGCTGTGCGGCCCGGTCTGCCTCGGCGAGGAAGTCGCGCACCGTGCTCCGATCCTCGATCCTCGCTGCGGCCATCGACCCGACGAGGAACAGGGTTCCGTAGATCGACAGGTAGGTCGGGGAACCGTCCTCCAAGCCGGCCTCCAGGAACGAGGCCGAGTTCATGACCAGGTCCCTGGCGGCTGTGAGACGGCCGTTGCTGAGCAGGCAGTGGGAGACCGAACGGAACAGCGAGCCGGTGACGACGATGTCGCCCGACTCCTGGGCCGCTGTGAGGCCGCGGTCGGCCGACATCCAGGCGAGGTCGGCTTCGCCTATCTTCGTCAGGACCATCGCGGCGCCTTGGTAGGCCATAGCGAGCAACGCCTTGGCCTGCTGCTGTTGATCGCCCTCGTACATGCGCACCGCGCGCTGGGCCTGGGAGAGGATGTCCGGGATGAGTCTGGTCGCGCGGGAGTATCTGGCGTCCTGGTAGGCGGACCAGGCGGAACCCACCTCGGCGCGCAGGATGTCGAGGTCGGGCGGCTGTTCGGCGTCGTCGGCCGCCAGGAACGGCGACAGCTGCTTGTAGTCCATGAGCGCTTCGCGCAGCTTCGAGACGGCTCCGCCCTGGGTATCGCCGGGCCAGTCGAGGAGTGACGGCTCCGCCAGCAGGTCGCCGAGCCGGATGTCGAGGGCATCGGCCAGCGCCCTGATGACCGAAAGCCGATCGAGCTCGATGCGGCCGTTCTCGACCTTGCTCAGCCAGTCGGCTGTTCGCCCGACGAGGCCGGCCAGAACCTCCTGGGGCATGCCCCGTCGACGGCGGTACCAGGCGACGCGCTCGCCGATGCTCAGCGTCTCACTCATTCCAGGCATGCTCCCAGCCTGAGGGCGTCCCCGCTGCCTACCCCGGAAGGATTTTCCGGGTTCCCCTCCATCCATCCTCCTAGCGTTCTGACTCGCCCTCAAGCAGCTCTGCCTGACGGGTGATTGGGCAACGAGGAGGGTTGATCGTGGTGGCACGTCAGGACCTTCGAGCAAAGGAAGCCATCGAGGTGGCCGGCTGCCTGTCGGTGCAGATGAGCTTCCTGCACGCTCACGCCTCCGTGCCCTTGGCCCGGGCGCTGATCAGGGGGGTCGTCGGCGCATGGGAGTTCGACAGGCCACTCGTCCAGGACATCGAGCTGGTCGCATCCGAGCTCTGCACCAACGCCGTTCTTCACGGCGCGGCGTCGTGCCTTGGCTGCTTCGACGTCCGCCTGGCACCTCAGCCGCGCGGTCTGCGAATCGAGGTCACGAACGCGGGGCCTGGGCTCGTCGACCGGCCCGCCCCGTCCGCCCTGGCCGAGAACGGCCGGGGGCTCCTCCTCGTGAGCCGGATGTGCGAGAGCTGGGGCGTCGACGCGACGAGCGACGGCACCGTGGTCTGGGCCGAGCTCAGGACCGATGCGGCATGACCAACTACCAGCCGCACGAAGACATCTACCGCGCTGCTCACCGGGATCCCGTCGAAGCCGTACTCACCTGGCTCTGGGCGCTCGGCCACCTCATCGTCCTCGCCCTGCTCGGAGTGGCAGCCGACCACCAGCTCAGCTCCGATCACTTCGGCCCCGTCCTTGCTGCCGATCACGAGCCCGACCGCGACCTTGAGCAGCACCCCGCGGTCGAACCCGAGGCATGACAACGGAGTCACGCCTCGTCGCCACACGCACCACCGAGCGAGAAGGGAACACCGCCATGTCGTCCATCGCGCGCCTGCAGGCGCCCCAGCCGCCGCCGCCTCCGCCCCCGCCGCCGCCGGCACCGCCGACCCCGCAGCCGCCGTACCCCGGTCGCTGAGCGAAGGAACCGTGTGGGCCTCCGGACGGACACCGGCAGGCCCACACGGGCTCATCCTCCCCGACCAGTGGAGGGGAGCGAGGCAGATCCAGCAGAGAACGACGACCAGGGCAGCGAAGCCCGGTCCAGCCAGTGACGGAGAGTGGATCATGAAAACAGCGCTCGGCAGCAAACCCGCAGCGGTCCTCACCCTCCCGGCGGTCAGGGGCATGGCGGAGCGCTACAGGGTGCCCGTGGAGGACGCCCTGCTTATCGCGATCAACTTGTTCGGGATCTCCTCCGCCCACGGTCGTCATCGCGCCCGGATCTCGGTTCGTCTCACGACCCGGCCGGACGTCGCCTGGATGGTGATCGTCCCGCTCAACGCAAAGGCTTCGCCGTTCCACTTGGCCGGCGACGAGCTGTCGCTGGGCGGCGTCGCAGTCGGCTCCATCGACCGCGTCGCCGCCGACGAGGCGGTCGGGGGGTATTTCAGGGACGACGGGCGGGCCGCGACGCTCAACCCCAATGCCCGGAGCCGCTGTGTGGGGTGCTCGTTCTGCCCGAACACCCTGGAGGCCGCTGCCGATCCCCGTCTCTCGGAGGAGCGGGAGCTGGCCGAACTGCTGGCCGCGATGGTCGAGCAGCATCCTCGCCGCAATCTGGCCGAACTCCGTGAGGTCACCGTGTCGACCGGGTGCTTCGAGCGGGAGCGGGCGGCCGTCGATCATCTGATAGGCCTGCGCGACGTGCTTGCCGCCCACGGCATCGGCGCTCGGATCGGGTTCCTCACCTCGGTCATCCGCTCCAGCGAGGCGTTCGAGGAACTGGCAGAGCGCGTCGCCCCGTTCGTGCTGCGGCTCACCGCCGAATGCTTCAGCCGGAGAGACCTGCTCCTCAAGGCGAGCAAGGCGACGCTCACCACCGAGGAGATGCCCGGGGTCCTGCGGCGGGCGATGCGCGCTGGCCACGCGACCTCGTTCACCTACATCGTCGGCCTGGACCGGCTCGCCGACCTCCGGACCGGTGTGGCCGAGCTGATGCCGTTCGTCACCGAGTTCCCCAACTTCCAGGTGTACCAGGCGCACAACGCCATCATGGCGGGCCTTCGTGCCAGCGGCTCCGACTCCCTGGAGTACTACCTCCAGGCCCGCCGGGAGATCGAGGACATCGTCGGGCCGACCGGCCTCCGCCCGGCGGCATGGGAGTGCTACCGGCCGCTGTGGTACTTCACGTTCGGCGATGAGCAGTTGGTGCCGCCATGCTGAACCGGGCCGATGTGCTGTGGAGGGCCGCCACCTATGTCGCGGTGGCGGTGCTGCACCTCGACGACAACCAACTGCTGACCGAGCCGCTCCGGGCCGGCCACGTCAAGCCTCGCCCCGCCGGTCACTGGGGAACCGTCCCCGGAACGGCGTGGGCCCTCGCCCACACGGTTCTCGCTGCTGGCGAGCTGGGGCCCGGCCGTGAGCTGGTCCCGGTGATCGGCGCCGGCCACGCGGGGGTGGTCCAGCTCGCCTACGCCTGGCTCACCGGCGAGCTGGCAGCCGTACGCCCTCAGTACTCCCGTGACGCAACCGGGCTCAGGCGGTTGGCCCGGAACTTCCCTGACGTCGACGGCCTCGGTGCGGAAACCCATCCGCTGCTGCCGGCGGGAGCGGCGCCCGGCGGGTGCCTTGGCGGCGCTCTCGCGTTCAGTCACGGCGTGGCGCTCGACGTGCCTGGACGGGTCGTGGTGCCCATCGTCGGCGACGGGGAGTGCGAGACCCCCACAACCGCGGCGTCGTGGCTTGCGGCCCGGGCTCTGCAGGGGAGCGCTGTCCTGCCAATCGTCCACGTCAACGGGTTCCGTATGGGTGACCGGTCGCTGCTGGGGGCAATGAGCGACGCCGAGCTCGTTGGGTACGCGGCCGGCCTCGGGTGGCGAGGCCGGGTGGTGCACGTGACGGCGGCCAGCGCCGATGAGCACCAGGCGTTCCGGGACGCCATGGCAGTGTCCGCCGATGAGGTCGCTGACGGCTCACGGACGGCTGTGTTTCTCCGCTGCGTGAAGGGCTGGAGCGGACCAGAGGCGGTCGACGGGCGGCAGGTGCTCGGGACGGCCGCAGCCCACAAGACGCCACTTGACGGGGCCCGCCAGAATGAAGCCCAGCGCGGCCAGCTGGAAAGGTGGTTGGCGTCGTACCAGCCCGCGGAGCTCTTCGACCACGATGGCCAGCCGATCGGCGCTCTGGCCGAGGCCCTGGAGTCTGCCGCGTGGCACTCTGCGGTCGGCCCTGGACGCCCGACCCGTGAGGGGCCGAAGCCGGTCGTTCTCCGCAGGGCCGCCCGCTTCGGTGAGGCAGTAGGCAGTGTTCTCCGCAGGCATGCCACGGCCGGGGGCTTCCGGGTCTTCAGCCCGGACGAGCTGTCCTCGAACCGCCTCGGCGCACTGCGGGACGAGCCCTGGGTGTCCGAGGTACTGGCCGAGGAGGTGCTCCTCGGCTGGCTGTCCGGTTGGATCAGCAGTGGTCGACGCGGCGTCCTGGTGTCCTACGAGGCATTCGCCCCGCTCCTCACCGCCGGGATCGTCGGCCACCTCAAGCACCGTCGCCTCGCCGAGGAGAAGGCGTCCCCGAGCCTCAATCTGCTGCTGACCTCGTACGGGTGGCACAACGTCCTCACCCACGGCGATCCGTCGCTCGCCACGGCCCTGCTCGCGACGGAGGACCCTGCGGTGACCGTGCTGGTTCCGGCCGACACGCAGCGGACGGCCGCCGCGCTCGACGCGGCGCTGAACTCGACGGGCCGCGTCAACGTCCTGATTGCGGGCAAGCACACCGAACTGCGGCTTCCGCTTGAGACCGCCGAGGAGGAACTGGCACGCGGGCTCGCGATCTGGCCGCACCTGAGCGACGAGGAGGATCCTGACCTCACCATCGTCGTGGCGGGAGACCTGCCGGCCGAAGCCGTCACGACGGCAGAGCCGGTACTCCGCGACCGACTGGGCGGCCGAATCCGCGTCGTGGGCGTTCTCGACCTCACCGTTCTCGGCGACCCTGGGCGTTGGCCCAAGGGCCTGACCGACGCCGAGGTCGATCACTACTTGGGCGAGCGCTCCGCTGTTCTGGTCGTCACGCTTGGGCACCCGGCAGCCGTGTGGGGGTTACTGGCGGGGCGCCTGCGGCGGCCGGTTGAGGTGATCGGCTGGCGCGAGCCGCCGGGACCGATGTCGCAGGACGCCCTCGCGCGCGAGCTCGGCCTGGACACCGCCGGACTGCTCCGGGCGGCTGGTCGGCTGACAGCCAGGCTGGAGGCCGCGCAATGACGGAGCCGCTCATCGACAAGGTGGAGACGGTGCCGGTCAGCGGCACAACGGAGGCTGGGGACGACAGCGTCTTCGTCGCGGTCCACGGCGCTGGGCAGACCGGCTGGTACGGGCCTGTGAGCACGACGGTCGGCCGAGCAGTGGAAGCGATCGGCCCCGTAGTAGTAGGAGCCTCGCTGCTCGATCACCACGGCCTCCGACCGCGCATACGGACAGCCGCACCAGAGGTCTCGGACTGGGCAGTCGGAGCGATCGACTGCGCGGTGTGGGACCTCCACGGCCGCCGTGTCGGCAAACCGGTGGCCGATCTCCTGGCACCAGGACGGAGGACGCAGGCCGTACCGGCGTACGCCTCCTGGCTCCGTCTGGATCTCAGCGGCCCCGCGAGCCACGGTGCGGTGGCCCAGGTTCTCGAAGAGGGCTGGGCCTTCACCAAGTGGGGACTGCGTCGGCGCCCGGGGACGAACGTCGCCGCCGAGGCCAGGAATCTGGTCGCGGCACTGGCTGATGCTGCGGCGGTCATCAGTGAGCCCTTCGCCGTCGACGCGGTGGGCACGTGGAGTCCGCAGCTCGCTGCTGCTGTCGCCGGCCGCCTTGATCAGCCGATGCTGGCCTGGCTGGAGGACCCGCTGCCGGAGCACTACCTGCGCGTCTACGGCCAGCTGGCCGCTGCCGGCGTGCCGGTCGCGGTGGGTGAGCGCCTGCGACCTGACGAGGACCTGGACACCCTCCTGGACTTCACTCGGCCCACCGCGCTGACCATCGACGTCGTCGGCTGCGGCGGCCTCACCCGTGCGGTCGAGATCACCACGAACGTTCGCGAGGCCGGTGTCCCCGTTTACCCACACGGTCGCTCGATGGTGCCCGGCATCCACCTTGCCGCCGCCTTCCCCGACGACGTCCCGGCCGTCGAGTACCGCCGCCAGTGGGAACCGCGCCGCCAACTCCTCTACGCCGAGCCCTGGATACCCAAAAGCGGCCTGCTTCCCGCCCCTGACGCACCCGGACTCGTAACCCAACCCCGGAGACTGCGATGACCCGAACCATCGGCAACTTCCCTGTCCAAGGAACAACCCGTCACGACGAACACGGCCTGCTCCTCGTCCTGGACCGACGACTCGACGGACACGACACCTTCCTCTCCGGCATCCTTGACCTCGGCCAAGGGACCGCAGCCGTACGGATCTTCACCCTCGACGACGTCACCGTGCTCCGACCGCTGGAAACGATCGAGGCGCCCAGCCCGGTCTGGGCCGGAATCCTCCACGTCCCGCACGGACTTCGTCCGCGCGTGGTCCCCGCTGACCTGGCGAACGCTGCCCAGGCCGGCAGCCGCGACCTGGACGCGCTCGACGCGGCCGAGCTGCGGTACGCGCTGACCTTCCTCGGTGAGGCCACCACCGCCCAGATCCGTACGGCGCGGATCGCCGCCATCGTCTCCGCCCTGCCCCCGGTCGGGGGTGAGGCCGCATGAGTGGAGCAGTCAGTCGGCTGGTCAGCCTGGACATCGGGGGAACCCTCGGAAACGCGCAGGGCCCCGGCCTAGCGGCCAGGCTCGCCGCCGTCTCACCGCTCGGCCCGAAGCAGGCCCGGCGCGTGATGCGGGACGTCCTGCACACCGCCCCGGAGATCACCGACGCCGTGATCCAGCAGGTCTGCGCGGAACTGGGCATCAAGCAGTCGGACTTCCCAACGGATGTGCCCGTCTCCCCGCTCGTCCTCTTCCCCGGAGCCGTCGAGGCCCTTCAGCAACTCAGCGACAGCGCCACCGTGGTCACGCTCTCGAACGTGACCTGCGCCGAGGCCGACCCCGACCGGCTCCTCGCGCTCCTCTCCCCGTGGGTCAGCGCCCACTTCCCGTCCTGCCGCACCGGGTTCGCCAAGCCCGACTGCCGCGCATTCTGGACCGTCGCCGACGCTCACCAGGTATCAGCCACGACCATGGTCCATGTCGGCGACGACTGGGAATGCGACATCCGCGGCGCCACGGCCGCCGGATACGCCGCCGTCTGGCTCTCCCACGGCCGTACGGTCCCCGATGCACACGTCCTCGTTGAACACGATGTGCTCGTCGCCCACGATCTCGCCGACGCAGTCCAGCACGTTCGCCAGCTACTCGATCTGAGGAACCCATGAGCCTGTTCACCGGCACCGCCAGCTACTACCGCCAGTACCGCCCGGGGATCCCCGAGGAGGTCGCGACCGTCCTCGACCAGGCCGTCGCCCCCGGCAAGCCGCGCCGGCTCCTGGACATCGGCACCGGCACCGGGCTGGTCGCCGAGGCCCTCCTCGGCCGGTTCGACGACATCATCGCCATCGACAATGACGCCGACATGCTCAAGGCCGCCGAGGAGGCCCTCCGACCCCAACTCCCTGACGGGGCCAGCCTGTCGCTCATCGAGTCGACGGCGGAGGACTTCAAGCCCCCGACCGGGTGGCAGGCCGACCTCGTCACGATCTGCCGGGCCTTCCACTGGCTCGACCAGGCCACCGTCCTCGCGCTCCTCGACGACCAGGTCGCCCCCGGCGGTGCCGTCGCCATCTTCGGCGACAACAGCTTCTGGGCCGCCGACAGCCCCTGGAAGCAGTCCGTGCGTGCGGTCGTCCAGAGCTTCCTCGGCGAGGAACGGCGCGCCGGCAACAGCACCTTCAAGCACCACAACCGGCCCTACAGCGAGATCATGGAGGAGTCGCCCTTCAACCAGGTCGAAGAGATCCGGGTGCCCGTCCACCGGACGTGGAGCACCAACAGCATCCTCGGCTACCTCTACTCCACGAGCTTCGCTGCACCGCACCTCTTCGGAGGCCGCCTCGACGAGTTCGAGGCCGCTGTGGAGACCGCCCTCGCCCAGCACAGCACCGAGGACGTCTTCCCGGAGGACAACGAGTTCCTCATCCGCATTGGCCGGCGGGGCACCGAGTGATACGAGCAGACGGCCCAGCCGCCCGCCAGTACGGGCGGCTGGCCGCACCCGTGGTCCTGACCGACCTCACCACCGAATCCGTGCTCTGCCTGCCCCTCGGCTCCCACGAGCAGCACGGTCCCCACCTGCCGCTCAACACGGACACCGTGATCGCGGAGCGGTTCACCGACCTGCTGGTCCAGCGGTACGGCGAACAGCACGACCTGTGGGCGTTGCCGGCCATCCCGTACGGGCTCTCGCTCGAACACGCCTGGTCACCGGGAACCGTGTCGCTACGGATCGCGAGCTTCATGTCCCTGCTCGACGCCGTGGTCACTGAGCACCTGCAGGCGACCCCTGCGCGAAGGCTCCTGATCATCAACGGCCACGGCGGCAACCGAGGAATCCTGGAGCCTGCCCTCCACGAGCTGAGGCGAACGCAGGCCTTCCCCGTCTGCGTCATCCACCCGGCCTCGCTGTCCACTGTCCAGGTCGGCGGCGAGACCGTCCCGGAGATCCACGCGGGCATCCGCGAGACGGCCATGATGCTCGAACTCGCGCCCGAGGACGTCCATCTCGACAGCCTCCCAACGGACTTCACCGCCAACGGTGCCGAGGCGAAGCGGCTCGTCCTGGACCGCGGCACGACCTGGCCGTGGACCTCCGGCGACACCACCATCGCCACCTGCGGCGTCATCGGAGGCGACCCGCGCAGGGCAACCGCCGACGCCGGCCGAGCCATCCTCGACAGCGCCCTCGATGCGGCCGGCCACGTGCTCACCCACCTCACCAACCACAGCCCGTAACCGCCCCCGGCCTACCAGGAGATCCCGTGGCCCTCACCGCCGCAGAGAAGCACGCCTTCATGCGCGACGGCCTGCTCGTCAGGCGCGGCGCCGTCCCCGACGACCAGATCGTCCGAGCCCGTGAACTGGTCACCGACTGGTATCGCGGGTCGATGAACCCCGAGCTCATCAGCGCCTACACACAGCGGACCTTCGCACCGGAGCTCGGAAGCCACCCCGACCTGCTCGCGCTCTTCTCAGCGTCCCCGGCCGCCGAGCTCGCCCAAGACCTGCTCGGCACCGTTCGACCCGTCTCCACCGTGCAACTCCAGATCCGCATCCCCGAGGGCCAACTCGAACAGGTTCAGCCAGAGAAGGCGATGCACGTGGACGGCGTCGCCTGCCCGCACCTCGACCCCGACGAGCTCCGCAGCTTCTCGCTTCTGGTCGGCATCGTGCTGTCCGACATCACGGACCCACGGGGCGGGGCCCTGCGCTACCAACCGGGCGGGCACCTGGCCATGGCCAAGTGGTTCCGCACCGAGTGGTCCCTCGGCATCACCGAGCAGGTCCCGCCGGACCTCGACGCCCGTGCCGGCACCCCGTTCCTCGGCCAGCCCGGCGACCTGCTGCTGATGCACCACCTCGTCCCCCACGCTGTCGGCCGCAACCTCAGCCCGGAGCCACGGATCATGGCGTACTTCCGCGTAGAGCACCCCGACCACGCTCGACGGCGGCTGCAGGCACTGCAAGACCCGTGGCTCGACTACCTGGGGCTGTCGCAGCCCGCGTGAACTCCTGTCGGGGCCGGGAGCGAGCCCGGCCCGTCCACTGACTCCGAGACGGAGGGATACCTGTGCGACCGATCCCAGCAGAACAACTCACCGCCGCCGCCCGCGCTCTGGAGGCTGGCGAACTTGTCATCGTGCCCACCGAGCGGTGGTACATGATCTGCGCCGACGCCACGAACCTGGCCGCCTGCAACAGCATCTTCGACGGCAAGCAGCGGCCACGCGCCAAGTCCCTCGTACTCGTCACCCCCTCCCTGGAGGAGTGCGAGAAGCAGTTCGTCATCCACCCCGAGGCCAGGCAACTGGCCGCCGCCTTCTGGCCCGGCGACCTCGCCATGCTCCTTCCCTGGCAGAGGGTGGACGTCGGGGCGCGGCACCCCGCAGTCGGGTCGCCGGCCCTCGCCACCAACTCGTCGGGTCCACTCGGCGCCCTCGCGGCGGCGGCCCGAACGCCAGTGGCGGCGACGACCGTCAATATCTCGGGCGACGCGGGAGTCGACGCACCCGGCCCCGCGATCACCCTCGGGGAGGTCCAGCGCTTCCTGGACTCCACCGGCGTCAAGGCGACCGTCATCCTCGACGGAGGAGTCTCGCCGGCCGCCAACCACCTCACCATCGTCGACTGCTCGACATCGGCAGCCCGTCTCGTCCGCACCGGCCTTGTCCACCAGCGCGCGATCTCCGCCGTGCTCGGCCGCCAGGTGGAGTGAGAGCCAGTAGCCCGAAGTCCGGCTGACCTGTGCGTCAGCCGGGCTTCGTCTATTCGCGCAGAGCGAGCCGTCAATCCCACATGGAGCCAGCGAGGAGGCCGTCGAACGCGAGGGCCCGCATGGCGGCATCGAAGTCGGCCCACTCGCGCTCGGGGACGGTGAAGTGCTCGTCGAAGTAGGCGCGGGTGAGGCCGGGCTCGTGCCATTCGGCGGTGCAGCGGCAGCGGACGAAGACCTGGGCACGCACGTTGAGGAGGAGCCAGTCGCGGGTGGCGTCGCACTTCGGGCAGGTGATGGTGATGCCGCGCGGGTCGAGCGCGCCCGGGTGAGGGACGGCACGGATCACGGGACGGTCGGAGGTCCAGTCGGTGTCGGTGGGATCGGGCACGGGCGCCTCCAGGGGTTCTGGCCGGTGGGAACCGACACAAGACGACCCTGTGCGGAAATGTTCCCAACTAGCCAGAACTACATCAAATCGACATCAACTGCCCTGACTTCCCTACCCGCCAACGAGGTTGGCTGCGGTGGTGTCGACCTGGGAGACCGCGAGCCGGACGAGGCGAAGGGTCACGTCGAGCTCGGCGGGGCGGTGGAAGCCGTTGGCGTGGAGGGCGAAGGAGATCTGGTTCAGGTTGTTGCCGACCCGGGCCAGTTGGGCGCGGGAGTTGGCCAGTTCGTCGACTGCGCGGTCGAGTCGGTCTTGAGGATCGCCCGCGCTGAGGCCGCGGGCGTCGTTCAGACTGCTGGTCGCGCAGAAACGTGAGACGGTCTGGGTGCGGCTGGCGGCGGCGCGGCGGATCTCTTCGTACTCGGCGGCGTTGTATCGGACGGTCACACGGTGCGGGCGCTGCTGCGGGTCGCGGTGTCGGCGGCGTGGCTGGCGCGCGGGAGTGCTCGAAGCGAGGTTCTCAGGGATGTCGTTGTTCTCCTCAACCTCATCCGGCACCCCCTGGTGTCGGGTGGCCGGTGACGAGTCGAGCGCCCCCGCTCGACTCGCCGCTGGCTCCCACTCGCCGATGGGCGAGGGGGTTGCGTGGGACTGCCCGTGGGGCGGTCCCACGCGATAGCTTGCTGCGCCAGGGGCGGTCGGTTCGGACGCCCGACGCTGATCACCGCTGAGAGTGGGCGAGTTGAGGAGCGCCTCCAGATCGTTGTCGGAGCTGTCGGCGTTCTCGGGGTCGTGCTGGTGGTTTGTCAGAGGAGACTCCTGGAACGGACCGGGACGGCGGGCGGGACCGGACCGGACGGGGACGGGCTGCGGGGAGGGGACCCGGGTGCCTCGCGGGACGGGGACGGGCGAGGCACCCGGGGTGAGCGGAAGTGCGCGGATCAGTTGCCGGTGGCGGGTCCGTCGTCGTCCGGTTCGTCCAGACGGACCATCTTCATGACCGTGGTGAGGCGTTCGTCGGACAGTGTGAGGCCCTGGGCGCGGACCGCGTCCCGGACGACGGATCGGCTCAGCCGCCCAGTGTCGGTCCACGTCCGGACGGCGATGTCGGCCAGTTCGTTCAGAGACGCGCCCGGCGGACGGCCGGCGGGCTTTGAGGCCGAGGACCGCCTGAGCATTCCGCTCGGCCCCTGGCCTGCGGCTTCGCCATCGGCAGTGTCGTAGGTCCGAACCTGCTCCGCCTGGTCCGGTTCCGTCCACGGGTGGTCCGCATCACCGGACGGACGGCCCGAGCGGAACTGTCCGTCCGGGGCCGGTGCCAGCCGGCTGTCCTCGTCCGGTCCGTGCGCAGGCGGCATCGGCGTGGCGGTCCCGTCCGCTGTCCCGTTCGCCGTCCGGTCCAGTCCGGTTTGCCGGACCGCCACGGTCTGGTCCGGTCCGGCGGACCGTTCGTCTTCCGGGGCCTGTCCGCCGCCGGGAGTGGGGACTGGGGTCGCGATGGGGACCGGCACTTCGCCGTTCGGCGGGACGGCCGGCCGGGTGTGGCGGGTGGTGTGGATACCGAGGTGGACGGCTCCGGCGAGGGCGAGCGGGGAGATGGCGGACAGCATGCAGACGGAGGTGTCGCTGAGGTGCAGGTGCCCGGTGGCGGTGAGGGTCTGCTGGTTGAGGCGCACGGCGTGGAGGGTGTTGGCCCAGATGCTGGCGGCGGTGGAGGCGCCGAACAGCAGCCAGACGTAGGCGCGGGCGGTGAGCGGGGCGGCGCGCAGGAGTAGCAGGGCGCGGACGCTGTAGGCGACGAACCCGTCGATGATGAGCGGGAACAGGTAGGTCAGCTGGTCGCGGATGTGGATGGCGAGAGCCATCTGGCGCAGGGCGTCGTAGGAGAGGGCGAAGCCGGCGGCGGCGAGTAGACCGATGGCGGCGTAGTCCCAGACGGTTACACGGCGGGCGTGAGCGGCACGGCTTGTTGGGACGTGGGGCATGCGGGTGGCGGTTCTCCTCGGGGTGGTCGGGATGTTGGTGGCGGCAGGCCGTCGCATCCGTCTTGGCCGTCCACGGCCTTGCCTCACTTGGCCTGTTGCCTGACCGGTCCGTCCCGCCACCGTCCTGGTGGCGTACGCGATGCCAGGGCGGCAGAAGGGCGCGGGGACGGACGGTGCGACGGGCGGCGGGGCAGTGCCGTCCCCGTGACGGCTTACGGGGCATGGGCTGCGACGGCGGGGACGGCGTCTACCGCTTCCGGCGGGTGGGGTCAGGCAGCGTTCGCAGGCACGCGGGGAGGGAGCGGGTGGACCTTGGGGCAGTAGCGGCGCCAGGAGTCGGCGAACTTGTTGAAGGTGTAGCCCTTGCGCTGGGTGCCGTCGGGCAGGCGGATGTTGGCCGAGGAGATCTGGTAGTCCTTCAGCAGCTCGGAGAGCGGACGGGCCGTGAGCCCGCCGCGTCCGTGCTCGCCCCAGGGCGCCTCGGGGTCGTCGTTCAGTGCGGCGAGGATCGCGATGGTGGACAGACTGTCCGGGTCGCCGTGGGCGAAGAAGATCCGGCGGATGTCGGCGAGGATCCTCGCTCCGCCGCAGCCGTCCTCCTCGATCTCCTCCTCGGCGGCGACCATACGTACGCACGCCTGCCGGGCCCGGCGTGGCCAGGAACCGCCGGCGAGGTCGGCGACCGCGACCAGGGGTTCCCAGGTGTCGGCGGCCCGGTCCTCGACCGGCATGTCCGGTTCGAGGGCCTGGGCCTGGTCGTGGACCTGGGAGGCCCAGAGGGAGAGCTTGGCGCGGGTCTCCCGCAGCAGGACGCCGTCGCGGCGGTCCCGCAGCGGCGCGACGACCTCGCCGTCTGCGCGGCGGCGCATGCGGATCACGATCGACCGGTCCATGATCGTGTCGGGGAGATCGCCGATCCCGGCCAGGGCGGCCATGGCGAACGTCTCGAACTCGCGGGCCTGGTGGTCGGTGCCGACCGCCCGGGTGACCGGGCGATTGCGCTGGTGCCCGGCGTTCAGCAGACCCCGTAGGTCCTCGTACTTCTCGGCGGTCCTGGGGTTGCCGAAGATGGTGTCGACCTCGTCGACCAGCAGGGTCCGGGGCCGCTCGCTGATCGTGCGGTAGACCGCCGCCGCACTGGTGTTGACCGTGATCAGCGGGTCGTGGACGGTCTCGACCAGGACGTCCAGCAGGCGGGACTTCCCGCACCGCCGGGCCGGAGCGACGATCGCCAGGCGCGGGGCGTGGTGCCAAACCGCCTGCAGGTGCGTCGCGGCGGCCCACAGCGTGACCGCGTCGAGCGCCTCCGCCGAAGGCAGGATCGCGTACCGGCGGACATGGGCGTGCAGCTCCGCCAGCAGCGAGGCACCCGGCGACTCCGGCACGTTCGGAACTGAGTCCGTAGCCGGTAGATCGTTGGCCGCGCCTTCGGCGGCTGCAGGCTCTCCACAGGCCGTGGGCGCCAGGAGCGGCTGGTGAGTCACGCGGACGTCGGGGTGGCCCGGCTTGGCGACCGGCGGGCACGAGGCCGCAACGGCAGGAAGGTTGGACAGGTGGGACGTGGAGGTGATGAGGGACTCCAGACTGCGCTGCAACGGCGAACCGGTCGCACCGCTCGGGGGATAGGAGGGCGAGGAGGGGATTGCCGGCTTCCTCAGGCGAGTGAGAGGGGGGCGGTATCAGGCCGCCTGGTCGGTGCTCTGGCCGTCGAGCCAGGCTTCCACCTCCACCCAGCGGTACCGCAGGTGCCGGCCGACCTTGATCGCCACAGGGCCCTGGCGACGGTGTCGCCAGGCGTACACGGTCTGCAGCGGGACGCCGAGGTACGCGGCGAGCTCCTCTGCGCTGGCCAGCGGACGACGATCGAGGGCGGCATGGGAATTCTTCGGCAAAGAGGTCTCCAGAGGGTAGGGGATGGGGAATTCCGGCAGATCGGCAAGGCCCACAAGGAGCCCGGCGCGTTTCTGCGCGGGGAGGAGTCTGCACGCGGCGCGGCCGAAAACCTAAAAAGGACTCGGTCCTGCCTGTCGGACACCTCGGGCGAGGGCTAAGCCTTGCCCGAGGAGCGGCGTGCGGGGAATTCTCCACGCACCCCGGCTCGCAACCTAAAAAGGCCCCGAGCTGGCTCTCTGGCTACCCGGTCGGGGAGCGCTGTGCCTGGCAAAGCGGCACACAGAGGGATCGCTGCGAGGCCCTGTCGCAGGCGGGCAGCCCTGTTTTTTGCAGAGGGTTCGGCCGGCCTGTCGACGCAGGTCGACCGCCTGAGACGATCCGTCACTATCGGGACGATCGGACACGGATGAATCCTCTTGGGACTCCATACTTGACAAAAGGCCGCCGGGCGATCAATATCCAACACCCGCCCGAGAGTGGGCTCTGTGCGCGTTTCTTCTCAGCGGCTCACGCGGCAAGCAGATCGTCTTGCCGCGACTTTCCCACCTCACCGCCGGCCAAAGGCCGCGCCTCCCCATGTCCCCGACCAGAGGAGCCGAATGGCGACCGTTTACGACACCTGGCACAAGACCCACCCGCGCCCCACCGACAAGCCCTGCGGTGAGCACAAGGGCAAGTACCCCACCGCCGACCACGGCAAGGGCAAGCGCTGGCAGGTCCGCTACCGAGACCCCAGCGGCGAGCAGCGCAAGCTCAACTTCGCCCGGCGGGCCGATGCCGACGCGGGGGCTTCCCGCCTCGACAACGACCTCAACCGCGGTGCCTACATCGACCCCGCCCTCGGCAAGGAGACGTTCCGCGAGGTCGGCGAGCGATGGCGCGCGAGCGCCGTCCACGGGTCGAGCACCATCGAGCGCGTCGACCGGGCGCTTCGCCTGCACATCTACCCGATCCTCGGCGACGGGGCCATCGCGGGCGTCAAGACCTCGGACATCCAGGCGTGGGTCAAGGACCGCTCGAAGGTGCTGGCGCCGTCGACCCTGAGGGTGCACTACAGCTACGTGACCGCGATCTTTCGCGTTGCGGAGCTGGATCGCCAGATCCCGTTCAACCCGACGAAGGGGGTGAAGCTGCCACCTCCGCCGCGCAAGGAGATCGTCCCGCTCGCCGTCGAGGTCGTGGCGGCCCTGGTCGACGCTGCCCCCAGCTGGTACCGGGTGCTACTGCTCCTGGCGGCGGCCTCGGGGCTGCGGCAGGGTGAGCTGTTCGGGCTCGAGCTGGCGCACATCGACTTCAAGCGCGGCACGGTCCAGGTGAAGCAACAGGTGGTCGGCCCCGATCGGGGTGAGCCCTACCTCGCGCCACCCAAGACCCACGAGAGCTACCGGACGGTGCCGGTGGCCAAGCCCGCGATGGACGCGCTGGCGGCGCACCTGGAGAAGTACCCGGCCCGCCGGGTCGACATCGAGGACCGCACCGACCCGCGCCCCGCCAAGTGGAAGCGCCGGAAGGCGCTGCTCGTCTTCACCAACGAGCGCGGTGAGGCGATCCGCCGCGCGGCCTGGGCGGCGGTCTGGGAGAACCTCGTGCGCGTCGCCGACAAGGCCCTGCTGAAGCAGCACGAGGGCGCGCTCAAGAGCTGGGAGCGCCGTGGCCGGCCGGACGACGCGGAGCCGACGCTCCGCCAGGTGCCGGACGACGCGACGATGCACGACCTCCGGCACTTCTACGCCTCGGTGCTGATCAAGCACCGAGAGAGCGTCAAGACGGTGCAGAAGCGGCTCGGCCACGCCAAGCCGTCGATCACGCTGAACACCTACACCCACCTGTGGCCGGACGAGGAGGACACCACGAGGGCGGCGATCGAGGCTGTCTTCAGCGCCGTGCCGTCGATGTGCCCTCCTCGGCAGAAGCTCTGACTGTCGGTTCACGCTCCCGGAGCTGTCAGACCTGGCTGTCACACTGAGCCCCATGCCTGAGCAAGATTCGTTCGTGGACGGACGCTGGGAGCCGGTCCGGACCGACCCCGTCTTGAGCACCCCGCCTGGTCCTGGTGGACCAGGCAACGTCCCGCCTGGAGAGGATCTCGATCTTCACATTGGGTGGGATCGTTTCGAAAGGCTTGTCCTGGCCGTGGCGAATCGCTCGCTGGGTCTGCGAGGCGCCAAGTTCCGGCGATACGGGGTCCAGGGACAAGCACAGCACGGTATTGACCTGGCTGGCCGTGAACCTGACGACCAGTACACGGTAGTCCAGTGCAAGGAATACCAGGTCTTCACGGCCGCGGACCTCCGTGCGGCAGTCGAGACGTTCACCACGGGCAGGCGCCCGTTCGACGCCCACAGCCTGATTGTCGCGACCTCCGCCTCGACCCAGACGACTCAGGTGGCCGACGAACTGGGGCGGCTCCGGAGCGAACACCCGGACCTGGAGTTGGAGCTGTGGGGCGCCGAACAGATCAATGACCTGTTGCGCCCGCACGGCGACGTGGTCGCCCAGTTCTGGACTCGGGAGACGGCCGTACAGTTCTGCACGGGGGCGCCCTTGCCAGGGGTACCAGTTCCGCCGCTGGATCGACAGGAACAGGCATTGAGGATCCTCATCGGCCCTCTTCGGACCGATGATGTCGCACCAGCGCTTCGCCAGGCGGAAGAGCAACGGTCAACGAACCCGGAAGAAGCTGCGCGTGCGTACGCTGATCTCGCGAGGCAGCTCGACGAAGCGGGTTTCCGCGGGCACGCGGGGGTCCTGCGTGGCAAGCAAGTCGATGCGCTGCAGCTGGCCGGCCGCCCTGACGAGGCGGCTGAACTCGCCGCGCAGTTGGCCGTCAGCGCACTGAATCGGGGCGAGTGGTACGAACCGAGAGCGCTGGCCGACCTGTTGGAGAAATTGGCAGCCCAGGCGGAGGCAGCCGGAACCGAGCATGCGCCCCACACCCGGCGCCACTCCCAGCTGGTAAACGCAGCGGTCATCAGTGCTTTTCACCCCCTTGGCGACTTCAGTGCACTCCAGAGTGCACTCGTGACCGCATCGTCGGTGAAGCCCGCATATCAACCACTCCTGGTACTCCTGCTGGCCGAGAATCGCCTTGCCACGGACCCAGAGCGGGTTCAGGACCTGGACCCGCTCGTCAGGGAAGCGATCACTGGCGCGCAGTCAGCGTCTGTTCTCCCTGGCTTGGACGCGGTCCTACGACTGCGGCTGGTCCGCGCAGCTTATGACGCTGCCGAGCGGACTCAACTGCTACGGGAGGCCCGCCGCCATCAGATGTCGGGGCGGCATGCTGCACAGGTCCACGCCCGCGAGGCTCGTCGGTGTGCAATCGAGGGGCAGGCCGAGGAAGCCGTGGAAGGCTGGCGGGACGGGGTGCACGACGGCATCCACGCTGGGTTGGCCGAAGAAGCAGCTGAATGGCTATATGCCATTCGGGCAGTGAACGCCCTCTACGGTCCGTGGTTGTCGGATATCGATGATGAGCATCGTCTGGCCCAAGCACTGCGCGCGACGGGAACTGGGCGCCTTCTGGAGCGGGCACGCCCTCCCCGTGAGCACGCTCTGTCGGCATTGAAGGCAGATCGGCCGAGCGAAGCCGCCCAATGCGCGATGCGCTGGCTCACTGACACCGTGATCACGGCCGACTGGGCGGGTGAGATCGAGGCGTTGGAGTTCCTCGGCGACCTCTACCGTGACAATCAGGAACCCGTGCTGGCCGCCAAGCACTACGTGCGTGCTGGCAAAACGAGCAAAGCGAAGGAGCTAGCTGCGGCAGTCGGTGACCTGTTCCTGCCGATCGGGTCGATCTCCCACGGCCCGTGGTGGGTCCTGAGCGCGCAGGCCGGCCTGTTGGAGGTGCAGGCCGATCTCATCAGGGACGGCGCTGTCGGGACATTCCTCGACGAGTTGACCGACTTGGCTGTGCGCGGCAGGGCAGGCGAACTGGCAGAGTCGCCTTCCGGCACGCTCACCCACCAGGCGACACAGAGCGCCTGCGTCCTCGCTGCCCGCGGGACACCAGTACAGGCCCAGGCTGTTCTGGATCTCCTCGCTCCCGACGTGCCACGCGAGTCGAACCGGTACCACCACTCGGACGACGGTCACGCTTCTGCGTGCCGTGCCATTGCGGCTGCGCACCCGAGCCTTGCCGCGCTGGCGCTCAACCGCCTGTTCGACCTAGCGGAGAGATCCGTCGACAAGGCCCTCCAACTACTGGCAGATGACGAGGTCATCGGCCTGCTGGCGAGCAATCAGTCCTCCCTAGGCGAAGAGGACAAGATGAGGCTGCGACAGAGAGTCGGAGAACTCGACCAACAGGGCATCTTCCGTGCCGACGTCGCCCACGCCCTGATCGAGCCCGACCACCCGCTGGTGCGCAGCCGAGCAGAACAGGCCCGCGATCGCATTCTCCAACGGCCGTGTCCCCAACCTGGAAGCGCTGCGTTCGGCACCAACCTGACCGCGGACTCCTTTCTGGTGAGCAAGCTCGACCAGGCGGATCGTGACGCATGCCTGACCAAGGTCCTGGAGATCGCGTCGGACCCGAACGAGGTTGCCTTGAACAGGCAGGAAGCACTCACCGCGGCTCGCAACTTGCTGATCGACGCACCCCTCACGGTGAGGCAGCGCGCGTTTCGCATCGCTCAGGGCTTTGTGGGCGGGGCGCATGACGGCAGCTACCTGGACGAGCTGAGCGGAACGCCACACCCACTCAGTTTCTTCAGGATCTCGTTTGGGAGTGCGTCGCTGCGCGGGGAGGCGTTGGCCCTGGCCAGCGCTGCGGCGGAGGCGTCTGTCGATCACGCTTGGGTGCGTGACCACGCCATCTCGATGTTGCGCGCGGACAACGTTGATGACCTGAAGGCGGCGGCCAGGGTCTTGAACTGGCTCCCGAAGGACGAGGCACGACGAGTTGACGCTAGCCTTCTGGCTACGCATCATTACGTCGCCGTGCGCCAAGTCAGCGCGCTCCTGTGCCTGAGGGATCTTGGCCGTTTCCATGACACGGCGGTGAACCTCACCAAGGATGCTGACTATCGGGTGCGACTCATCCTCGCTCAGTCGGCTGCCAAAGCCAGCCACGAAGGATCGCTTCCGGCCAAGGAAATCACAGAGCTGCTTTCGGCTGACCCGCGCTACTGCGTTCGAGCAGCAACTCGGGTCGCGCAGTAGGGATCCGGCGGACACCACCTACCACAGGGCCGCCAAGCGAGACCGGGCGCTTCATCGGATGTGAGCCTTTGGAGATCAACTGCCATGGTTTTAAGGAGCGTTGTCGGAGGCTGCCTCTACCGTGTGCGAGGTGGAGTTCATCTTGACGAGGAGGAAAGCCCATGGCCGAGCAACTGCGCCGGAACTACAGCAACGCCACCGTGGCCGCGTTGATGACCCTGGCCCGAGGTGGGTGTTATGCCCCGCGGTGCGGCGCTCCGACCGTGCGCGTCATCGACGGGGAGCCGGTGTTGAACCTCGACATCGCGCACATCCGCGCCCTCAAGCCGGAGGGGAAGCGGTTCGACGCGACGTGGACCGTGGCGCAGAGGAACAGCTTCGCCAACCTGTTGCTGCTGTGCAACGTGCACCACAAGCGAGTCGACGGGGCGGGTGGGGAGACGTACACCGTCGAGATCTTGGAAGGGTGGAAGCGCGTTCGTGAGGCGGATGGACGAGACGCCCTGGCGGGGCTCAGCGGCCTGACCGAGGCCCGGCTAGTGGAGATGATCTGCGAAGCGCAGGAGGCATATGTCGAGCGGATCGGCCCTCTCCTGGAAAGCGTCGCGAAGGAGATGCCGGAGTTGGCGTCGCTGGTGAAGGTCCTCAGGTCAGATCTGGAGGTGCTGCGAGGCCGTTGGCCGGCAGTCTCAGAGGACACAGCCTGGATGCTTCACCAGGCCAGCAACGGGCTCCAGCACCTCCAGGACAACGCCCCTTCGCTGCTTGAGGCCAGTCGTGGCCTGAGTCACCTCCAGGACAACGCCCTGCTGCTGGCGAATGCCACCATCGCCCTATCGGGACTGGTTGAGCTCCCATCCGAGCTGAGCTCGGCTGCCAAAGCCGTCCGGCAGGCAGCTGTCAAGCTGGCAGACGCAAAGTACTGAGGGCCTCTGGGCTGCAGGCCGGCGTCGACCGGAGTGCCGCGACCAAGCGGGCGTGCGCAGGGCCGGAGAGGGCTCATACGCAGCGGCGAGGGCACATCGAGGACTGCCGGTGGACATCGGTTCCACCGAGTGCCCTCGATGTGCCCTCCCGGGCCGGGGAGCTAGCGTTTCCGCAGGTCAGCGGGGTCGACTAGCGGTAGTTCACGAACTGGATCGCGAAGTCGAGGTCCTTGCCCTTGAGCAGGGCCTGGACGGCCTGGAGGTCGTCACGGCTCTTGGAGCTGACGCGCAGCTCGTCGCCCTGGACCTGGGCCTTGACGCCCTTCGGGCCCTCGTCCCGGATGATCTTCGCGACCTTCTTGGCATCCTCCGTGGTGATGCCCTCCTTGATGTCCGCGAAGATCTTGTACTCCTTGCCGGACAGCTGCGGCTCACCGGCGTCCAGAGCCTTCAGCGACAGGCCGCGCTTGACGAACTTCGTCTGCAGCACGTCCAGGATGGCGAGCACGCGCTCCTCGCCGTTGGCCTTCATCTCGATCTTCTCGCCGGAGCGCTTGATCTCGCCGCCCACGCCCTTGAAGTCGAAGCGGGTGGCGATCTCGCGGGAGGTCTGGTTGATCGCGTTGTCGACCTCCTGCCACTCGACCTTCGAGACGATGTCGAAACTGGAGTCGGCCATGGGTGTTGGTCTCCTTGATGCTCTGGCTTCACTGACACGGCCCGCCCCACCGGACGCCCGCCGCCCAAGCCTATCCAGCGCCACCCGGGCCCCGCCCGTGACCGCCGCGCGGCGGTCCTTGATCATCGCGTGATCTACCGAGTGGCGTAGCACCCCCCGGGATCAGGTATGGTTTACCACGTCGAACGGAGCCGAGAAGCCCCGCGAGACACCATCCTGGCTGGTTGCCCGAGCGGCCAAAGGGAGCAGACTGTAAATCTGTCGCGCAAGCTACGCAGGTTCGAACCCTGCACCAGCCACCGGATAGGAACAGCCCCCGATCTGCGGAAACGCGGATCGGGGGCTTTTTCGTGCTGTCGGGCGGAATCGAACGGCGGGGCCGACCGGCGGGGCCGTCCGGGGCGGCTGCCGGCACTTATTGCGCATTGCTTGCAATTACCTCGGCCAGGCAGCAGAGTGGGAGCCCGGGGGTGGGAGTCCTTCGACCGAGCTGATCGTCTTCCCAACCGGCGCCCGCCGGGACAACGGCTCACCCCACCCCCGCCAAGCCCCCTCCCGCCGTACGGCGGCGGCGTCAAGGCCGCGTCAAGGGCGCTGGTGACGGCGTCAGGAACGCGTAGGGGACGGGCTCGGCCCGGGCGTGCGAACCGCAGGATTCGGAGCAACTACCGACTGCGGAGGTCCGTCCGATGTCCAGCGCCATCTCCAGCCCGGCCGTCACGGCCGACGAACCGCCGGATACCGGGGCGGGCGACGAACGGCACCGGCTCAGCGCCCTCGGCGGCCTGGCGGCGCTGTCGTTGGACGCGATGGCCTCGGTGGCCTACGGCCCGGAGGCGGTCGTGCTGGTGCTGGCCGCGGCCGGTGCGTACGGGCTGGGCTTCACGGTGCCGGTCACGGTGGCGATCGCCGTCCTGCTCGCGGTGCTGGTCGCCTCCTACCGGCAGGTGATCGCGGCCTTCCCGGACGGCGGCGGCTCGTACGCGGTCGCCAAGGCCCACCTGGGGCGCCGGACGGCGCTGACCGCGGCCGCCTCGCTGGTGATCGACTACATCCTGAACGTCGCGGTCTCGGTGACCGCCGGAGTGGCGGCGCTGACCTCCGCGATCCCCGGCCTGTACGACGACCGGGTCTGGCTCTGCCTGGGCGTGCTCGCCCTGGTGACCGCCGTCAACCTGCGCGGCATCGCCGAGTCGGCCCGCCTGTTCCTGGTGCCGACCGCCGTCTTCGTGCTCTCCATCCTGGCGATCATCGTGGTCGGCCTGTTCCGGGACGCCCCGGCGAGCACCGCGGCCGCCGCCGGCCACGCCTCGGTGCTCGCCGAGAACGCCACCGCGGTCGGCGCGCTGCTGCTGCTCAAGGCCTTCGCGGCCGGCTGCTCGGCGCTGACCGGCGTGGAGGCGGTGGCCAACGCCGTCCCCTCCTTCCGGACCCCGCGGGTGAAGCGGGCCCAGCACACCGAGGTCGCGCTGGGCGCCCTGCTCGGCGTGATGCTGATCGGCCTGGCCGTGCTGATCGGCCGCTTCCACCTCCAACCGGTCGACGGCGTCACCGTGCTCGCCCAGCTCGCGGACGCCTCGCTCGGCCACGGCGCCGGCTTCTTCGTCGTCCAGTTCGCCACCGTGGTCCTGCTCGGCCTCGCCGCCAACACCTCCTTCGGCGGCCTGCCGGTGCTGATGGACCTGCTCGCCCGGGACAACCACCTCCCGCACGTCTTCGCGCTGCGCGCCGACCGCCAGGTGTACCGGTACGGCGTGCTGTTCCTGGCCGCGGTGTCGGCCGCGCTGCTGGTCGGCTCCGGCGGCGACGTCAACGACCTGGTGCCGCTCTTCTCGATCGGCGTGTTCGTCGGCTTCACCATCTGCCAGGTCGGCATGGTCCGGCACTGGCACCTGAACCGTCCGGCCGGCTGGCGGTGGAAGGCCGCGCTGAACGGCTTCGGCGCGCTGCTGACCGGCGTCGCGACCCTCGTGGTGACCGGCACCAAGTTCACCGAGGGCGCCTGGGGCATCGTGGTGGCCCTGCCCCTGCTGGTGGTGCTGTTCGAGGCGATCCACCGCAGCTACGGGCGGATCGGCGAGCGGCTGGAGCTCGGCCGGGTGCCTGGCCCGGTGACCCGCCGGCGCAGCCTGGTGGTGGTCCCGGTGACGGCGATCACCCGGCTCACCCGGGACGGCCTGTCGGCGGCGCTCTCGCTGGGCGACGAGGTGTTCGCGGTGACCGTGGTGCACGATCCGGCGGACGCCGAGGCGCTGCGCCGGGACTGGGAGCTGTGGCAGCCCGGCGTGCCGCTGCTGGAGATCCCGGAGGACCACCGGCGGCTCGGCCAGCCGATAGCCGACTTCGTCAACCGGCTGGGCGAGGAGCACGCCTACGACCGGCTCACCGTGCTGATCCCCGAGGTCGAGCCCGCGCACTGGTGGCAGCGGGCGCTGCAGAACCGGCGCGGCGCCGTGATCGACCGCGCCCTGCGCCGGCACACCGACGCGGTGGTCTGCCGGCTGCGGATGCGGATGTGATCCGACCGCCCCGGTAGGCGCGGCGGACGGGCCCCGGTACGACGCCGTGTCGTACCGGGGCCCTGCGCATGCCCGCCCGGCGCGTGCCCACCCCGTACCGCGGCGCCCTACCCGAAGCACCCCAGGTCTCGGCCCGATCACGGTGGTCTCGGCCCGGTGAAGCGGGCGTCAAGGTCGCGTCAACGGACCGCTGTCACCCGTATGGAGGGCGTCAGGGCTCCCTAACGCGCCTTAGACGGCTGGTTTGCTTCCTCTGCCGGTCGTCCGCCGGCGCCGTACGGAAGCCATTCGGCCCGTTCGCGGCATCCCCCGAACCACGCTGGTGGAGCCCATGTCCGATCTCATCTACGTCGGTGTCACGGTCGCCGTGTTCGCCGTCATCGCCCTGATCGCGCGGGGGGTGGAGAAGCTGTGAGCGCTGAGAACCTCGCTGGTCTGGTCGTGGCCGTCGCGCTCGTCGGCTACCTCGTCGTGGCGCTGATCTTCCCGGAGAAGTTCTGACATGGGATCCACTCTCGCGGGCTGGCTGCAGGCCCTCGCCCTCGTCGGCGCGCTGGCCCTGTGCTACCGCCCCCTTGGCGACTACATCGCCAAGCTCCTCACGTCCGCCAAGCACCTCAGAGTCGAGCGCGGCATCTACAAGGTGATCGGCGTCGACGGTGACGCCGACCAGCGCTGGCCGGTGTACCTGCGCTCGGTGCTGGCCTTCTCGGCCGTCTCGGTGCTGTTCCTCTACGGCCTGATCCGGCTCCAGGGCTACCTGCTGCTGAACCTGGGCGTCCAGCAGATGGAGGGCCACCAGGCCTGGAACACCGCGATCTCCTTCGTCACCAACACCAACTGGCAGTCCTACAGCGGCGAGTCCGCGATGGGCCACCTGGTGCAGATGGCGGGCCTGGCGGTGCAGAACTTCGTCTCCGCGGCCGTCGGCATCGCCGTCGTCGCCGCGCTGATCCGGGGCTTCACCCGCAACCGCACCGACCGGGTCGGCAACTTCTGGGTGGACCTGGTCCGGATCAACCTCCGTCTGCTGCTGCCGCTGGCGATCGTGTTCGCGCTGGTCCTGGCCGCCAACGGCCTGATCCAGAACTTCCACGGCTTCACCGAGGCGCACACCCTCACCGGTGAGATCCAGAAGATCCCGGGCGGCCCGGTGGCCTCCCAGGAGGTCATCAAGGAGCTCGGCACCAACGGTGGCGGCTTCTTCAACGCGAACTCCTCGCACCCGTTCGAGAACTCGACCGGGTTCACCAACTGGCTCGAGATCTTCCTCATCCTGCTGATCCCGTTCGCCCTGCCCCGGACCTTCGGCCGGATGGTGGGCGACAACCGCCAGGGCTACGCCATCGTCGCGGTGATGGGCCTCTTCTGGGTGGCCTCGACCGCCCTGATGACCCTCGCCGAGGCGCAGCACCACGGCACCGCCCTGCAGGCCGCCGGTAGTGCGATGGAAGGCAAGGAGCAGCGCTTCGGGATCGCGGCCAGTGCCCTGTTCGCCACGTCGACCACGCTGACCTCGACCGGTGCGGTGAACTCGTTCCACGACTCGTTCACGCCGTTCGGTGGCGGGATCACGATCTTCAACATGATGCTGGGCGAGATCGCGCCCGGCGGTGTGGGCTCCGGCCTGTACGGCATGCTGATCCTCGCCGTCGTGGCCGTGTTCGTCGCCGGTCTGATGGTCGGCCGCACCCCCGAGTACCTGGGCAAGAAGCTCGGCGGCCGCGAGATGAAGTTCGCCTCGCTGTACATCCTCACCACCCCGACCATCGTGCTGGTCGGCACGGGCGTGGCGATGGCGCTGCCGGGCGAGCGGGCCGGGATGCTCAACTCGGGCGCCCACGGCTTCTCCGAGGTGCTGTACGCCTTCACCTCGGCTGCCAACAACAACGGTTCGGCCTTCGCGGGCATCACCGTCAACACCGACTGGTACGACACGGCGCTCGGCCTGGCGATGGTCTTCGGCCGCTTCCTGCCGATCGTCTTCGTGCTGGCGTTGGCGGGTTCGCTCGCCCAGCAGCAGCCGGTGCCGGCCACCCCGGGCACCCTGCCCACCCACAAGCCGCTGTTCGTGGGCCTGCTGTCGGGCGTGATCCTGATCGTCGTCGGCCTCACCTACTTCCCGGCCCTGGCTCTCGGGCCGATCGCGGAAGGTCTCTCCTGATGTCCACCCCTACGCTCAACCCCGCACCGGCCGACAAGGCCGAGCCCGCCGCGCCGCACAGAGTGCAGAGCGGCCTCCTCGACCCGAAGCTGATCGTCGCCTCCCTGCCGGACGCGGTGAAGAAGCTCGACCCCCGGGTGATGGTCAAGAACCCGGTGATGTTCGTGGTCGAGGTGGGCTCGGTGGTCACCACGATCTCCGCGATCGCCAGCCCGTCCGTGTTCGCCTGGGCCATCACCGTCTGGCTCTGGCTGACCACGATCTTCGCCAACCTGGCGGAGGCCGTGGCCGAGGGCCGCGGCAAGGCCCAGGCCGACACCCTGCGCAAGACCAAGACCGAGTCCGTCGCCCGCCGCCTCACCAACTGGCCGGCCAGTGACGCCGAGGAGGAGGTCCCCGGCACCGCGCTCCAGCTCGGCGACCACGTGGTGGTCGAGGCCGGGCAGGTCATCCCCGGCGACGGCGACGTGGTCGAGGGCGTCGCGTCCGTCGACGAGTCGGCGATCACCGGCGAGTCCGCGCCCGTCATCCGCGAGTCCGGCGGCGACCGCTCCGCGGTGACCGGCGGCACCAAGGTGCTGTCCGACCGGATCGTGGTGAAGATCGCCTCGGAGCCCGGCAAGTCCTTCATCGACCGGATGATCGCCCTGGTCGAGGGCGCCGCCCGGCAGAAGACGCCGAACGAGATCGCGCTCAACATCCTGCTGGCCTCGCTGACCATCGTCTTCCTGGTCGCGGTCGTCACCCTCCAGCCGATGGCGACCTTCGCGGGCGCCCCGCAGTCGATGATCGTCCTGGTCGCCCTGATCGTGGCGCTCATCCCGACCACCATCGGCGCGCTGCTCTCCGCGATCGGCATCGCGGGCATGGACCGTCTCGTCCAGCGCAACGTGCTGGCGATGTCCGGCCGCGCCGTCGAGGCCGCCGGCGACGTCAACACCCTGCTGCTCGACAAGACCGGCACCATCACCCTGGGCAACCGCCAGGCCGCCGAGTTCCTGCCCGCCCCGGGCGTGTCCACGGACGAACTGGCCGGCGCCGCCCAGCTCTCCTCGCTCGCCGACGAGACTCCCGAGGGCCGCTCGATCGTGGTCCTGGCCAAGACCGAGTACGGCCTGCGGGCCCGCGCCCAGGGCGAGCTGACGCACGCCACGTGGGTCCCGTTCACCGCCCAGACCCGGATGTCGGGCGTGGACCTGGACGAGGCCGACGGCGTCCACCAGGTCCGCAAGGGCGCGGCCGGCTCGGTCGCCAACTGGGTGACCGACAACGGCGGTTCGGTCGGCGACGAGGTCGCCACCCTGGTCGACGGCATCTCCGCCGCCGGTGGCACCCCGCTGGTGGTGGCCGCCAAGGTCGGCAGCAGGCCCGCCCGCGTCCTCGGGGTCATCCACCTCAAGGACGTGGTCAAGGAGGGCATGCGGGAGCGCTTCGACGAGCTCCGCCGGATGGGCATCAAGACCATCATGATCACGGGCGACAACCCGCTGACCGCCAAGGCGATCGCGGAGGAGGCCGGCGTGGACGACTTCCTCGCCGAGGCCACGCCCGAGGACAAGATGGCCCTGATCAAGAAGGAGCAGGAGGGCGGCAAGCTGGTCGCGATGACCGGCGACGGCACCAACGACGCCCCCGCGCTCGCCCAGGCCGACGTCGGCGTCGCGATGAACACCGGGACCATGGCGGCCAAGGAGGCCGGCAACATGGTCGACCTGGACTCCAACCCGACCAAGCTGATCGAGATCGTGGAGATCGGCAAGCAGCTGCTCATCACCCGCGGCGCGCTGACCACCTTCTCGATCGCCAACGACGTGGCCAAGTACTTCGCGATCATCCCCGCGATGTTCGCCGGGGTCTACCCGGGCCTCAAGCACCTCAACATCATGGGCCTGCACAGCCCGCAGTCCGCGATCACCTCGGCGATCATCTTCAACGCCCTGGTCATCATCGGCCTGATCCCGCTCGCCCTGCGCGGCGTGAAGTACCGCCCGTCCGACGCCAGTTCGCTGCTGCGCCGCAACATCGGGATCTACGGGTTCGGCGGCCTGGTGGTGCCGTTCGTCGGCATCAAGCTGATCGACCTGATCGTCCAGTTCATCCCCGGCCTCAGCTGACGCAGGGAAGGAGAGAAACGCCATGTCCAAGCCCCTGCCGACCACCGTCCGCACCCACTTCACCGCACTGCGCGTGCTGCTGGTGCTCACGGTGATCCTCGGAGTCGCCTACCCGCTGCTGGTCACCGGGATCAGCCAGGTCGCGTTCAGCGACAAGGCCAACGGCTCGCTGGTGAAGTCCGACGGGAAGGTGATCGGTTCCAGCCTGCTCGGCCAGAACTACAACCTCCCCAAGAAGAACCCGGACGACACCAAGGAGGAGCCGGTGCCGGACCCGAAGTGGTTCCAGCCCCGCCCCTCCGCCAACAACTACGCCGGCGACAGCTCCGGTGCCAGCAACCTCGGCCCGAACAGCGACGACCTGCTCAAGGCGGTCGACGACCGCCGCAAGGCCGTCGCCGAGTTCGACGGCGTCGACCCGGCGAGCGTCCCGGTCGACGCGCTGACCGCCTCCGGCTCCGGCCTCGACCCGCACATCTCGGTGGCCTACGCCAAGGAGCAGGTGAACCGGGTCGCCAAGGAGCGCAAGCTGCCGGTGGAGACGGTCGCCCGGCTGGTCGACAAGTACACCGAGAGCCGCTCGCTCGGCTTCCTCGGCCAGGAGGGCGTCAACGTCGTCCTGCTCAACACGGCCATCAGCGAAGCGAAGTGACCGGGCAGCAGTGACCGAGCAGAAGTGATCGGACAGTGACACCGCACGACATACCAGGATGACCGGGCCGGCCCGGGCGCGGGAGGATGCTCCCCGCGCCCGGGTCGGCCGCACCGTATCCGCAGACGCGTACCGTCCTCCGCCGCCACCTCCTGATGGAAAGAAGCAGTGCCCATGGCCCGCGACCTCACCCCCGGCTCCGGCAGCCGCACCGGTCGGCTGAGGGTGTACCTCGGCTCCGCCCCGGGGGTCGGCAAGACGTACCGGATGCTGGACGAGGCCCGGCGCAGACAGGAGCGCGGGGCCGACGTCGTGATCGGGTACATCGAGTGCCACGGCCGCCGCCACACCGAGGCCATGATCGACGGCCTGGAGGTCCTGCCGCGCGCCCGCCGCTCCTACCGCGACGCCGAGTTCGAGGAGATGGACCTCGACGGGGTGCTCGCCCGCCGTCCGTCCGTCGTCCTGGTCGACGAACTGGCCCACACCAACATCCCCGGCGGCCGCCACGCCAAGCGCTGGCAGGACGTCGAGGAACTGCTCGCCGCCGGGATCGACGTCATCACCACCGTCAACATCCAGCACCTGGAATCGCTGAACGACGTCGTCCAGAAGATCACCGGGATCCCGCAGCGCGAGACCGTCCCGGACGAGGTGGTCCGCCGGGCCGACCAGCTCGAACTCGTCGACATGGCGCCCCAGGCGCTGCGCCGGCGGATGGCCCATGGCAACGTCTACAAGGCGGAGAAGGTGGACGCCGCGCTCTCCAACTACTTCCGGGTCGGCAATCTCACCGCCCTGCGCGAGCTCGCCCTGCTCTGGGTGGCCGGGCGGGTCGACGAGGGGCTGCGCGACTACCGGGCCAGCCACAACATCGACCGGGTCTGGGAGACCCGCGAGCGGGTGGTGGTCGCCCTCACCGGCGGCCCGGAGGGCGAGACCCTGGTCAGACGGGCCGCCCGGATCGCCGTCGCCGCGGGCGGCGAGCTGCTGGCCGTGCACGTGTCCCGCAGCGACGGCCTGGCCGGCGCCTCCTCCGGCGCACTCGCCCAGCAGCGGCAACTGGTCGAGAGCCTCGGCGGCAGCTACCACGTGGTGGTCGGCGACGACGTCCCCACCGCGCTGCTGGCCTTCGCCCGCGCCCACGACGCCACCCAGCTGGTGCTCGGCACCAGCCGTCGCGGCCGGATCAACCGCTTCCTCACCGGCCCGGGCACCGGGCAGACGACCGTGGACGCCTCCGAGGACATCGACGTCCACATGGTCACCCACGAGTTCACCGGCCGCGGCCGGCTGCCCTCGCTGGGCCGGCGCCACTCCCGGCGCCGCACCGTCGTCGGCTACCTGGCCGGCCTGGTGATCCCCTGGCTGCTCACCGCCGTGCTCTCCCAGGCGCACGACACCATCAACCTCACCACCGACGCGCTGATCTTCCAGCTCGGCGTGGTCATCGTCGCCCTGCTCGGCGGTGCGATGTCCGCCCTGCTGGCCGCGTTCATCGCCTCGGTGCTGCTGAACTACTACTTCATCCCGCCGGTGCACAGCCTGACCATCGGCGAGACCAACAACATCGTCGCCCTGGTGGTCTTCGCCGCCATCGCGCTCGCCGTCTCCACCGTGGTGGACCACGCCGGCCGGCTCACCACCCGGGCCGCCCGGGCCACCGCCGAGGCCGAGACCCTCTCCACCCTGGCCGGCAGCGTGCTGCGCGGCGCCGACGCGCTGCCCGCCCTGCTGGAGAAGTCCCGGACGGCCTTCGGCATGCAGACCGTCGTGCTGCTCTCCCGCTCCGACGGCGAGGTGCTCGCCCACAGCGAGGCCGAGTACCCGGACGAGGACGAGGCGCAGCAGGAGACCACCGAGGTCCCGGTCGGCGCCGACGCCGTCCTGGTCCTCACCGGCCGCCGGCTGCCGGCCGCCGACCAGCGGGTGCTCACCGCCTTCGCCGCCCACGTCGGCGCCGCGCTGGAGCGCGACCGGCTGGCCGTGGTCGCCGCCGAGGTCGAACCGATCAAGGCCGCCGACCGGATGCGCACCGCCCTGCTCGCCGCCGTCAGCCACGACCTGCGCACCCCGCTGGCCGCCGCCCGCGCCTCGGTCGGCTCGCTGCTCAGCCCGGACGTCGAGTTCTCGCCCGAGGACCAGACCGAACTCCTGGAAACCGCCGACGAATCGCTGGTCAAGCTCACCCGGCTGGTCGACAACCTGCTCGACATGAGCCGCCTCCAGGCCGGCGCGCTCACCCTGCACCTCACCGAGACCCACCTGGACGAGATCCTGCCGCGGGCGCTCGACAGCCTCCCCGACCCGTACGCGCCGGTCCAGCCGCTCGACCTGGACACCGCGCCGCCGGTGCTCGCCGACCCCCCGCTGCTGGAGCGGGTGCTCGCCAACGTGATCACCAACGCGCTGCGCTACAACGCCCCCGGCGCGCCCGTGCTGGTCACCGCCAGCCACCACGCCGACCAGGTCGAGATCCGGGTGATCGACCGCGGCCCCGGCATCGCCCCCGAGGACCGCGACCGGGTCTTCCTGCCCTTCCAGCGCCTCGGCGACACCGACAACACCACCGGGGTCGGCCTGGGCCTGGCCCTCTCCCGCGGCCTGGCCGAGGCCATGGGCGGCAGCCTGGAGGTGGAGGACACCCCGGGCGGCGGCACCACCATGCTGCTCACCCTGCCCGCTGCCGCTGAGCCCGCCGCTGCCGAGCCCGCCGGGAGCGGGCCCGCCGCCGCTGAGCCCGCTGTCAACGAGCCCGCCACCGAGCACCGCGCCACCGAGCACCGCGCCACCGGGGAGGAGCCACCGCACCATGAGTGAGCACACCATCGAGAACTGCGAGATCCTCGTCGTCGACGACGAACCGGCCCTGCTGCGCACCCTGCGGATCAACCTCAGCGCCCGCAAGTACGCCGTCCGTACGGCCGCCAGCGGCAGCGAGGCGCTCGACCGGGCCGCGCACTCCGCCCCGGACGCCGTCCTGCTCGACCTCGGCCTGCCCGACCTCGACGGCATGGACGTGCTGCGCGGACTGCGCACCCACAGCGCGGCGCCGATCATCGTGCTCTCCGGCCGCGCCGACGCCGCCGACAAGATCGGCGCCCTGGACGCGGGCGCCGACGACTACCTCACCAAGCCCTTCCTGATGGACGAACTGCTGGCCCGGTTGCGGGCGGTGCTGCGCCGGCCGCTGGGCCCGGTGCCGCTGGGCCGGCCGGTGATCGGCGACCACACCGTCGACCTCGCGGCCACCACGGTGGTCGGGCCGGGCGGCCCGGTGCGGCTGACCCCGACCGAGTGGCGGATCCTCGGCCTGCTGCTCGCCAACCCCGGCCGGCTGGTGCCCGGGCGGCAGATCCTGCGCGAGGTGTGGGGGCCGGCCCAGGAGGCGCGCGGCAACTACCTGCGGGTCTACCTGGCCGGACTGCGACGGAAGTTGGAGCGCGACCCGGCCCGGCCGCGGCACCTGATCACCGAGCCGGGGATCGGCTACCGGTACGTGCCGTAGGCACCGGTACGTGCCGTAGGTACCGGTAAGTGCCGGGGCCGGTCCCGACCGGGACGGCGTCAACGAGCCGTCAAGAGACGGTCGGTGGGCGACAGGGGAGCGTCAAGGCCGGTCGGGGACGGTGTTCCGTGGTCGTAGTGTCAGTGCCGGAACGAGCGGTTCCGGCTCCTTGTGGGGGAGGTCCGGGGTCGCTCCAGCCGCCGGCCAAGGGCGGCCAGTAGTGGGGGAGGGGGGGGGGGACCCCCCCCCCCCCCCCCCCCCCCTCCCCCCTCCCCCCCCCCCCCCCACCCCCCGCCACCAGACCGCCCGGGGAATTTCCACCCCCCCGTGTCCCCCCAACCCCCGACAGAGTTTGGTCCGTT
>NZ_JBVHYH010000040.1:0-76920 GCF_055569135.1 Kitasatospora sp. NPDC029367 | reverse complement strand
CCCCCCCCCCCCCCCCCCCCCCCCCCCCCCCCCCCCCCCCCCCCCCCCCCCCCCCCCCCCCCCCCCCCCCCCCCCCCCCCCCCCCCCCCCCCGGTTCCCGTGCCCGGCCCGCCCGAACCAGCCGGACCACTCGGACCGCCTGGCCCGCCCGCCTGACCGTAACGACCGATCGGAGAAGACCCCCGCATGGCCCGGAAGACGAAGGCCGCCCCCGCCGCCGAACCGCCCCGGCGCCGCCGCCCCCGCTGGTTGACGGCGCTGGTCGCGTTCGCGGTGTGCGCCGCCGTCGCGGGCGGCGTCGCCGCGTACGAGACGGTCTCCGACCAGGCCGCGGAGCGGCCGGTCAGCAGTGACGAGGCCGCCCGGCTGGCGCTGTCCCGGCTGAACCTCTACCAGGCCAGCCCCGTGAACGTGGTGCTCACCGCGGACGAGGGCGGGGGAGTGCGGATCCAGGTCGAGGGGGTGGTCGACTACCGTACCCACCGGGGCGCCGGCCGCTACCGGTCCACCGGAGCGAGCGGTCCACTCGACCACGGGCTGGTGGTCTGGGACACCGGCGGCCTCGGCCTCGCCCCCGAACCCGCGGACGACCAGAGCCCGCCGTGGCAGCAGGCCGAACACGTCCCCCGTTCCGGCTGGTCGCCGCGCTCGTACACCGCCGACCCGCTGGACGCCGGCCTCCAACTGCTCACCCAGCTCGGCGCCGACCGCCCCGACAACCCGGTGCTGCTCGCCCAGTCCGGCGCCCGCTGGCTCGGCCAGGACCGGATCGACGGCCGCAGCTACGACCGCTTCTCCGGCCCGCGCGCCCAGGGCGCCGCGCCGGACGGCAACCGCTCGCCGCTCACCTACTGGGTGGACGGCGACGGCTCGCTGCGCCGGGTCACCATGCGGATGGCGGGCCTGGGCACCCCGGCCACCGTGGAGTTCTCCGGCCGCAACGCCGACGCCAAGCTCCCCGAGGCGCCCTGGCTGACCGGCTGACGATACGTCAATTCGCTCAGCGTGTACGGGAGATGGCGAGTCCGGCTGCTCGCCCCGAGAAGATGCACCCGCCGAGGAAGGTGCCCTCCAGGGCGTTGTACCCGTGCACGCCCCCGCCGCCGAACCCGGCCACCTCTCCGGCGGCGTACAGCCCGGGGACGGGAGCCCCGTCGGCTCCGATCACCCGGGAGTCCAGGTCGGTCTGCAGGCCGCCGAGGGTCTTGCGGGACAGGATGTTGAGCCGTACGCCGATCAGCGGGCCGTGCGCCGGGTCGAGGATCCGGTGCGGCCGGGCGACCCGGGCGATCCGGTCGGTCAGCGACCGACGGGCGTTGTGGATCGCCATCACCTGCACGTCCTTGCTGAACTCGTTGTCCAACTCCCGGTCCCTGGCGATGATCTGACGTTCAATCATGGCTGCGTCGAGCTTCGGGCCGCGGGCGATCCCGTTCATGGCCGCGACCAGCTCGGGCAGGGTCCGGGCGACCACGAAGTCCTCGCCGTGCCGCTTGAACCGCTCCACCGGGCCGGGGGCGCCCTTCGCCAGCCGGCTGCGCAGCGCGAACTTGAGGTCGCGGCCGGTCAGATCGGGGTTCTGCTCCGAGCCGGAGAGCGCGAACTCCTTCTCGATGATCGACTGGGTCAGGACGAACCAGGAGTAGTCGTGGCCGGTGGCCAGGATCTGCTTCATCGCGCCGATCGAGTCGGCCCCCGGCACGCCGGACATCCCGGTCAGTCGGCGCCCCTCGGCGTCGAACCACATCGAGGACGGGCCGGGCAGGATCCGGATGGCGTGGTCCGGCCAGACCGGGTCCCAGTTGTGCACGCCCTCGGTGTAGGCCCACATCCGGTCCCGGTTGACCACCCGGCCGCCCGCCCGCTCGGTGATGGCCAGCATCCGGCCGTCGACGTGGGCGGGCACACCGGAGATCAGGTGCTCGGGCGCCGGACCGACCCGCTCGGTCGGCCAGTTGGCGCGCATCAGCGCGTGGTTGTGCCCGATGCCGCCGGAGGTCACCACGACCGCGGCCGCCCGCTCCTCGAACGGGCCGGTCACCTCGCGCGAGGACTTGACCCCGCGCGCCGAGTCGTCCGGCGCCAGCACCGAGCCCCGGACGCCGACCACCGCGCCGCCCGCGCCGTCCTCCGTCAGCAGCTCGTCCACCTGGTGCCGGAAGGCGAACCGCACCAGCCCGGCGCGCTCCGCCCGCAGCACCGGGCGCAGGAAGGCCTCCACCACGCCGGGCCCGGTGCCCCAGGTGATGTGGAAGCGCGGCACCGAGTTGCCGTGGCCGGTGGCCGAACCGGCGCCCCGTTCCGCCCACCCCACCAGCGGCACCACCCGGTGGCCCAGCTCACGCAGGTAGCCGCGCTTGCCGCCCGCCGCCCACGCCAGGT
Organism: Kitasatospora sp. NPDC029367; assembly: GCF_055569135.1. Classification (NCBI taxonomy): domain Bacteria; kingdom Bacillati; phylum Actinomycetota; class Actinomycetes; order Kitasatosporales; family Streptomycetaceae; genus Kitasatospora; species Kitasatospora sp. NPDC029367. Next base: position 74,538 of record NZ_JBVHYH010000040.1, on the reverse strand, counting down.
ACGCCTCGGCCCAGCGCCGGCCCCAGAGGTCCTCGTCGTCCGGCCGGTCGAAGCCGGCCGAACCGAGCCAGTCCTGCCGGGCCAGCTCCAAGGAGTCCTTGATCCCGGCCCTCCGCTGCTCCGGACTGTCGACGAAGAAGAGGCCGCCGAGCGACCAGAACGCCTGGCCGCCGAGGTTCCGCCGGTTCTCCTGCTCGACGACCAGCACCCGCCGGCCGGCCTTGGCCAGCTCGTGCGTCGCCACCAGACCGGCCAGTCCGGCCCCGACCACGATCACCTCAGGCTGGAACGGCATTCAGCTCTCCCTCGGGGGAATCCGCCGTCGCCCGGGCGCGACGGCCGTACCGTCCCCATGGTCACGGGCGGGCCGCAGGGGCGGGCACTAGGCTTGTCAGGTGGTGATGAAGAAGACTGTGCCATCGGAGTACGGCACACCGGTAGGGGGCGCGTCGGCGGGCGGCGGGGCCGCTGACCGCGCTGGCGCCGACCGGCCCGCCGCGGACCGTTCGGCCGCTGACCGCGCTGCCGCTGACCGATCCGCCGCCGTGGCGCGGATCCTGGCGGACGAGCCCGGCCTGGTCGAGGCCGCCATGGCCGCCGTCACCCGGGAGATCCCCGCCTACGCGAACCTCGACGCCCGCCAGCTCGAAGAGGTCCGCTCCCTGATCGTCTGGACCCTCCGCCGGGTGCTCGAACTGTGGTCCGTGGACGGCGCCCTGGACGCCGACGACCTCCGGATGTTCCGCGGCGTCGGCGCCGTCCGGGCCCGTGACGCCCGCCCGCTGGCGGCCGTGCTGCGCGCCTACCGGGTGGCCGCGCTGGCCTTCTTCGACCGGATCGGCGAACGCTTCCCCGACGCCGTCCCCTCGCGCGACCTCAGCGCACTGGCCCGGGTCTGGCTGACGGTGCTCGACCAGTCCTCGGAGGCGGTCTTCGACGGCTACGAGTCCGCCGGCCGCGTCCTCGGCGAGGACCGCGAACGCGCGCTGCGCGGCCTCCTCGCGGACCTGCTGCTCGGCCGGCAGAGCCACGCCGGCACCCTGCGCGCGCGGCTGCGCGAACTCGACGCCGAACTGCCCACCACCTTCGACCTGTTGGTGGTCTCCCCGGCCACGGGAGCCGGCGGAGCCGCCGGAGCCGCCGACGCCGCGCGGGCGGCCGAGCTGGTGGCCACGGCCCTCGACGCCCGGGCCGCGGGCCGGTCCGGCGAGCTCGAACTCACCTCGCTGCACACCGTCATGGACGGCGTCGGGGTCGCCCTGCTCAAGGCGGCCGACCCGGCGGCACTGGACCGCCTGACCGCCGCGCACGCCCTCACCGGCGCCCGGCTCACCGGCGTCACCGCCGCCACCGCCCCGCGCGACTACCGCCTGGCCCTCCACGGCCTCCGGCACGCCCCACCCCTGGTACGGACCGAGCGCCGGGTGCTCGACCGCGGCGACCTGGAGGTGGTGGCCCTGGTGACCGGACACCCGGACGCCGCCCCCGCCCGGGTCACCGAGGCCGTGCTCGGCCACCTCGCCCAGGACGACGACACCCGGCGGACCCTCGACGCGGTGATCTACGCCGACGGCGCCGCGGGCGCGGCCGCCCGCCTCCACCTCCACCCGCAGACCGTCCGCTACCGCCTCCGCCGCCTCGCCACCACCACCGGCCGCGACCCACGCACCCCGTGGAACCGCTTCGTCTTCCAGACCGCCCTCCTCGCGGCCACCCCCTGACACCCCCCGCGTAGGGCCGCCACCACGACCACCGGGAACCCAGCCACGAACCTCGGTGTCAGTGACGGTTCGTAGGTTGCCCGCGTGAACATCGATGATCTTCTCTGGCAAGCGCGAACCCACGGTGGTGTCCACCCGTGGAGGGGCTCACCGGTGCGTACGCCGAGGGGCATCCGGAGAGCATCCTCCGACTGCGGTTCTGGCTCCTGGGCGAGGCGGGCCGCTGTGCGGAGGGTCTCGCGGAGGCCACCGCGCTCAACGAGCAGCAGCCCGGGGAGTGGGACACCGTGGTGGCGCGGCTGCTGGAGCGGGACGGCCGCCCGGAGGAGGCCCTCGCGCTGCTCCGGGCGTCCACCCACCATCGGGTCGACTTCGACCTGACCGAGATGCTGATCAGACTGGGCCGCCCGGAGGAGGCCCTCGGCGCCGTCCCCACGATCACGGAGGCGCGCGCGGCCGCCGAGCGGCGGGAGCGTGAACTGGCCGAGCAGGGGGAGCACGACGGGCCCAGGGAGCAACGGCGGAACGTGGGAGCGGAGTTGCGGCGGGAGGCGGCAGAATGGCGCCATGCGGATTCTGATCGTCACGGCCGGTTCACGAGGAGACGTCGCCCCCTACACCGGGCTGGGGCGGCGGCTGTCGGACGCGGGCCACCAGGTCGCCGTGGCCGCCCACGCGTCCTTCGCCGGGCTGCTCGCCGACTGCGGTCTCGAACACCGGCCGGTGCCGGGAGACCCGCAGGGGTTGGTCCGGGAGGTCTCCCGGGCGACGTCGCGCGCGGAGACCCAGGCGGCGCTGCGGGCCTACACGGACGGGCTGGCCGACGGGGTGGCGGAGGCGGCGGCGGGCGGGGCCGACCTGGTGCTCACCGCCTTCGGCCCGGCACCGCTGAGCCGGGTGGCCGGCCAGGCGCTCGGCGTCCCCGTGGTCGGCACCTACCTCGCCCCGTCGTTCGCCACCCGGGAGTTCGCGCTGCCCAACGCCCGGAACGCGGACGACCCGGGGCCGGAGGGCAACCTCGCGGCGGGCCGGGACGTGCTGAGGCGCGCGGAAGGGATCTTCGTGGACGCCGTGACCAGGCTGCGCGCCCGGCTCGGGCTGCCCGCCGACCCGCCCGCGGCAGCGGCCGGCATCCGGCCGGCCTTCCACGGCTACAGCCCGCTGGTGCTGCCGCGCCCCGCCGACTGGCCGTCCTGGGCCCGGGTGGCGGGCTACTGGTGGCCCGCGCGGCCGGACGGCTGGCAGCCCCCGGCCGACCTGGTCGACTTCCTCCGGGCCGGCCCGCCCCCGGTGTTCATCGGGTTCGGCAGCATGGCGGTCGGGGAGGGGGAGCGGCTCAGCGGGCTGGTCGCCTCGGCGGTCGAGCGGGCGGGCGTACGGGCGGTGGTGCAGGCGGGCTGGGCCGAGCTGGATGCCCGCAGCGGCGATGTCCTGACCATCGGCGACGTCCCGCACGACTGGCTGTTCCCCCGCACCGCCGCCGTCGTCCACCACGCCGGAGCCGGCACCACGGCGGCCGGCCTACGGGCCGGGGTGCCCGCCGTCGCCGTTCCCGTGATGGCCGACCAGCCGTTCTGGGCGGCCCGACTGCACGACCTGGGGGTCGCCCCCCGGCCCGTACCGTTCCAGTCGCTCACCGCCGAAGCCCTCGGCGACGCCATCACCGCCTGCCTGACCGACCCGACCCACCAGCACCGCGCCACCACCCTCGCCCGCGGACTCGCCACGGAGGACGGCACCGCCCCCCTGCTCGCCCACCTCGGCTCCCTGCTCGGCGACCCGAGCGCGAAGCCCCGGTAGCGGCGCCCGTCCGACAAAGGCGCACCGAACGGGAAGCACGGCGTCCGGTTCAATTGCCTTGCCGTCCCGACCCCGACCGGCGATTCTGGGCCGGTGCCAGGACAGGCGAAGCGGAAGCGGCGGAAAGAGGCCGAGAGGCAGCGGCTTGCCGCTCGCACCGCGCCGGACGCCGGGCGGTGGGAAGTGATCTTCGAAACGCAGGACGAGGCGGAGCTGCGCGCCCAGCTGCGCCCGCTCCGGGAGGCGGCAATCGACCCCTCGACGATCCGGATCGACATGCTGTGCGGCCGTCTGGTGCAGCCGACCACCTACCGGCTGAGCCGGTTCGTGACCGACCCCGGGTGCGAGGCCGGCCACGACAGCACCGGTGCGAGTGGTTCGTGGGTGGTGTCACAACGGGGCGGCACGGCCGCGCGGGCGTGACATGCTCGTGGAATGAAGACCTACGACGAAGGGACAGCACGGGTATCGCGTGGCGGCCCCTCATCAGAAGGCGGCCCGGCGGTGGCCGTGGTCCGGGAGGTGCTGGCCGGCCTGCCCGGTTCGGTGGTCTTCCTCCAGCCGGAGTTCGGCCCCGGGGGAGAGGTGGTGGACTTCTGGTTCACGGCTGCCTCGCCCGAGGCGGTCGACATCGGCGGGCGCCGGGGAGCGGAGCTGACGGGGAGGAGCGTGCTGCGGACCTACCCGGGCGTGGCCGGTACCGACCTGTGGCAGGGCTACCTGCGGGTACTGACGTCCGGGCTCCCCTACGAGGGGGAGCTGAGGTACGAGGAGGGCGCTCCCGGCATCCCGCGCCTGTCGCGGTATCGCGTCCGGGCGGCCCCCTGCCAGGGAGGTCTGATCGTCACCTGGAACCGCCTGGACACGACCGAGCGCGAGCAGCGCCGGCTGGCGCTCATGCAACGCCTGGGCCGGATGGGCTGGGTGGACCGGGACCTGGTCCGCGGCGAGATCAACTGGTCGGACGAGGTGTACTCGATCTTCGGCCGGGACCGGTCGCTGGGGCCGGTGACGCTGGAGGAGCTGTCCGCCCGGGCCGACAGCGAGGACCGTCCGGCCCTGGAGGACGCGGTCCGGCGCCTGCTGAGAGCCGGCGAGCCCCTCGACCGGACGTTCCGCATCCACCTCCCCCAGGGTGAGGTCCGTCATGTGCGGGTCGTCTCGGAGGCGGAGACGGACGCCCTGGGTCAGACGGTCCAGGTCCACGGCTTCTTCCAGGACCTCACCGCCACCAAGCACGCCGAACAGCAGTTGCTGGAGCACCAGCAGAACGCGATCGCCCAACAGAGCCTGCTGGCCGCGGAACGCGACCTGGCCGCCCGCCTCCAGGAGACCCTGCTGCCGGTGCCCGAGAAGGTGCTCCAGCTGGCCGGTCTGACCGTCGATGTCGCCTATCGGCCGCTGCAGGAAGGTCTCAACCTCGGCGGCGACTGGTACAGCGCCATCGAACTGCCGGACGGCAACGCGCTGCTCGTCGTCGGCGACGTCGCCGGCCACGGACTGGACGCGGTCGCCACCATGGCGCTGCTGCGCTTCACCGCCAAGGGCATGGCCATCACCGACACACCCCTGCCCGGCATCCTCTCCCGCCTGAACACCCTGCTCCTGCACGCCGCGGACCCCAGCGACCGCACGGCCACCATGATCATGGCCGTCTACCAGCCCGCCCTCTCCCGACTGACCTGGGTCCGGGCCGGACACCCGCCGCCCCTGCTGCTGCGCCGGGGCGAGGCCCATTTCCTGCCGACGCCCCGGGGCATCCTGCTGGGCGCGACCACCGATCCCCACTACGAATCGGCCTCGCTCCAGCTACTGCCCGGCGACCACCTCCTGCTGTACACCGACGGCCTGATCGAGAAGCCCGGCGAGCCCCTGGACGAAGGCATGGCCCGACTGGCCCGCACCGCGGCCGCCACCGCCCAGGCCGACGGCCGCCGCTTCCTCGACGACCTCGTGCGAACGCTCGTCACCCCCCAGAGCCGCCGCGACGACATCTGCGTTCTTCACGTCAGTTGCTGACTCACCCATCGGACGTCCGGCCCTGGGCGGCGTCGGTAGACGCGCCGTGAGAGGCTCCTGGCATGGAACAGCGCGTACTCGGCCGGACCGGCCGTCCCGTTTCGGTGGTCGGACTCGGCACCTGGCAGCTCGGTGCGGACTGGGGTGACGTCCGGGAGGAGGACGCCCTGGCCGTGCTGGAGGCGTCCGTGGAGTCGGGGGTCACGCTCTTCGACACCGCCGACGTCTACGGCGACGGTCGCAGCGAGCGGCTGATCGGCCGGTTCCGGAAGGAGCGTCCGGACGCGGAGGTGTTCGTCGCCACCAAGTTCGGCCGCCGGGTCGAGCAGCGGCCGGAGCACTACCACCTCGCCAACTTCCGTGCCTGGGCCGACCGTTCGCGGGAGAACCTGGGCGTGGAGCGGCTGGACCTGGTGCAGCTGCACTGCCCGCCGACGCCGGTCTACTCCTCGGACGAGGTGTTCGACGCCCTGGACACCCTGGTGGCGGAGGAGCGGATCGCCGCCTACGGGGTGAGCGTGGAGACCTGCGCGGAGGCGCTGACCGCGATCGCGCGCCCGGGCGTCGCCAGCGTGCAGATCATCCTGAACGCCTTCCGGCTCAAGCCGCTGGAGCGGGTGCTGCCCGCCGCCGAGGCGGCCGGGGTGGGGATCCTGGCGCGGGTGCCGCTCGCCTCGGGGCTGCTCTCGGGCCGCTACAGCGAGCGGACCGTGTTCGGCCCGGACGACCACCGCACCTACAACCGCCACGGCGAGGCCTTCGACCAGGGCGAGACCTTCTCCGGCGTGGACTTCGCCACGGGCGTCGAGGCGGCCCGGGAGTTCGCCGCGCTCGCCCCCGAGGGCGCCACGGCGGCGCAGACGGCGCTGCGGTGGATCATCCAGCAGCCCGGGGTCACGACGGTGATCCCCGGGGCCCGCAATGTGGCCCAGGCCCGCGCCAACGCCGGGGCCGCCGCCTTGGCCCCGCTGCCCGAGGCCACCCTCGACGCCGTCCGGGAGCTGTACGACCGCCGCATCCGGCCGCAGGTGCACGACCGCTGGTAGGCACCTCCCGGCGGTCGGCGCCCGACCCGCGACAGGGCATCCCGGCCGGGAATTGTCACCGGTCTGCTACGCGCGTCGCAGTGCGGAACCCCGGTGGGGTGGTTGACGTCCTCGACCTCGGAGAACACGCAGGTGGAGCCGGGGGAGGGGACGTCGATGGATTTCAAGGCGCGGATGGGGAACGTGGGCAGCCGGTCGCGGGCGGCCGTCGCGGTGGCGGTCGTCGTCGCGGCGGCGACGGCGTGGGCGGTTCCGACGGTCACCGCGACGGTCCCCGGCCATGACCGGAACGTCGCCCAGGGCCAGGACGGGTCCGGCGAGGGGCAGGGCGGACAGGGAGGTCAGGGCGGCCAGGACGGCGCCCAGGGCAGCGGCGGCGGTGCGCAGCAGGGGCGGATACCCGAGGGCATAGCCCACGCCTCGGAGGCCGGGGGCAACGCCGTCAACATCACCATCGACGACGGCCCCGACCCGGTCTGGACCCCGAAGGTCCTCGACGTGCTCAAGCGGTACGGGGTGAAGGCGACCTTCTGCATGATCGGACCGCAGGCCAAGGCCCACCCGGACCTGGTCAAGCAGGTGGTGGCGGCCGGCCACCGGCTCTGCGACCACACCGTGGACCACGACACCTCGATGGACAAGAAGCCCGTCGCCTACCAGGAGCGCGAGATCCTGGACGCGAAGAAGATGATCGAGCAGGCCGCGGGCGGCGCCGAGGTCATGTACTACCGGGCTCCCGGTGGCTCGTTCACCCCCGACAGCCGGCGGATCGCCGCCGCGAACGGGATGCGCCCGCTCGGCTGGAACGTCGACTCGAAGGACTTCGAGAAGCCCGGGACGGCGGCCATCGTCGAGACGGTCAAGAAGGAGCTCGGCAACGGCCCGACCGTCCTGTTCCACGACGGCGGCGGCGACCGGCAGCAGACCGTCGAGGCCCTCGGCCAGGTGCTCACCTGGTTGAAGAGCCAGGGCCGCGCCACCGGCTTCCCGGTCCGGACCGCGCCGTGACCGTCGCCGTCCGGACCGGCCGCGCTAGCTGATCCCGGAGGCCCGGGCCCGGAGTTCGCGCTTGAGGAGCTTGCCGCTCTGGTTGCGGGGCAGTTCGGTGACGAAGCGGACCTGCTTCGGCACCTTGAACGGGGCGAGCCGGCTCCTGACGTGGGCGACCAGCTCGGCCTCGGTGGGGGCGGCCGTGCCGGGCCGGAGCACGACGAAGGCGGTCACCGCCTCGATCCACTTCTCGTCCGGGACGCCGATCACCGCGACCTCCGCCACGGCGGGGTGGCTGTAGACGGCCTCCTCGACCTCCCGGGAGGCGACCAGCACCCCGCCGGTGTTGATGACGTCCTTGATCCGGTCGACCACGGTCAGGTAACCGGCCTCGTCGGCGACCGCCAGGTCCCCGGAGTGGAACCAGCCGTCCTTGAAGGCCTCGGCGGTCTGCTCGGGCGAGTCCCAGTAGCCGAGGCACAACTGCGGTGAGCGGTAGACGACTTCGCCGGGCGTGCCGGGCGGCGCGTCGGTGCCGTTCCGGTCCACCACGCGGGTCTCCACGAACAGCACCGGGCGGCCGCAGGAGGCCGGGCGGTCCAGGTGCTCCTCGGGCCGCAGCACCGTGGACAGCGGGCCGATCTCGGACTGGCCGAAGCAGTTGTAGAAGCCCACCTGCGGGTAGCGGGCGCGCAGCCGGTCGAGCACCGCCACCGGCATGATCGAGGCGCCGTACTGGGCCTTGCGCAGGGAGGACAGGTCGTGCCGGTCGAGGTCCGGGTGGTTGGCCAGCGGGACCCACACGGTCGGCGCCAGGAACAGCGAGCCGATCCGCTCGCCCTCGATCCGCCGGAGCAGCTCGGGGATGTCGGGCGACTCCAGCAGCAGGACGGAGGCGCCGACGGCGAGGTACGGGAGCAGGAAGACGTGCAGGGCGGCCGAGTGGTAGAGCGGCATGCAGATCAGCGGCCGGTCGTCCTCGCGCAGGTCCAGGGCGTGGATGGCGGACAGGTAGGCGTGCACCAGGGCGCGGTGGGGCATCATCGCGCCCTTGGGGCGGGAGGTGGTGCCGGAGGTGTAGAGCAGCTGGGCGAGCTCGGTGTCGGCCGGACCGGTGCCGAGCTCGGGCACGGGGCCTGCCGACGCGGCCTCCAGCAGGCCGGTTCCGGGAGATCCGGTTCCCGCAGCTCCGGTTCCCGCAGCTCCGGTTCCCGTAGGTTCGGTTCCCGGTGTCGCGGCCTCCGGCGGCCCGGCCGGGTCCTCCCGCAGCGGCAGCACGTGCTCGACGGCCAGGCCGTCCCGGACCCGCTCGACCTCCGGCGCGAGCGCCGGGTCGGTGAGCACCGCGCGGGTGCCGGACTGGCCGAGCAGGTAGCGCAGTTCCTCGCCGGTGAGGGCGTGGTTGACCGGGACGTGCACCAACCCGGCCCGGACGCAGGCGAGGAAGGCGATCGCGTAGGCGTCGGAGTTGCGCCCGTACGCGGCGACCCGGTCGCCGGGCCGCAGCCCGAGCCCGAGCAGGTGCCCGGCGGCGCGGCTGACCGCCTCGTCGAGCTGCCGGTAGGTCCAGCTGCGGTCGGCGAAGGTGAGCGCGACGCGGTCGGGGGCCCGGCGGGCGCTCCGGCGCAGCAGCCCGTCGACGGTGCCGGCTCGGGGGTCCTCGCTCATGGTCACGGTCTCGCTTTCGTACGGCCGGCGGGCGGGCGGGGCGGTTGGGCGGCTGGGCCCGGTCCCGGACGGTCCGGAGCGGGCAGCAGCAGCCTGCCCGGTCCGGACCGTCCGCACCAGGGTCCGCGTCCCTGCTGGTGCGCCCGACCGTGGTGGGGGCGGACGTGTGCATCGGCCCCGGCCGGGTAGGCGCCCGGGCGACCACCGATTCCGGGGCCCGGCACCCTGCCGGGCCGAAGGGTGCTGCGAAGACGGTCACCGTTCGTGTACGACGGCCCGACCTCGGAGGAGAATCGACGCCACCGGGCGGGGAGTCCGACGAGGAGGCCGGCCATGAAGAGCCTTGAACGCCGCTACGCGGTGGCCCTGCCCGGGTCGATCGGCGGGCACGCCCCGCGATCCGTCGTCGTGGTCCACCTGACGGAGGAGATCGGCCCCGGCGGCGGACCGGTCTGGACGAACCGCGACGGCGACCTCCGGGTGGAGATCACCGGCGAGGTCGCCACCGTCCTGTCCGCCCCGGAGGGGACGGTGCGGCACCCCTGCCTGCACGCGGTGGCGCTGCCCGACCGGTCCTAGCGCGGACACTGCGCCCCCGGCCGCCGGTCAGCCGCCGGTCAGCTGTTGGCGCCCCGAGCGGCCACCGTCCAGCGGTCGACGACCTCGCCGGCCCGGACCACCTCCAGGGTGTCGGCCAGGTTCACCGGCGTGCAGACGTGGACCGGGACGACGGCGACCCGGGAGCCCAGGCGGGGAGTGGGCCCGCCCTCGGGCAGCACGACGGTGGCGTGGTGCTCGGACAGGGAGGCCACCACCGCGTCCGGGTGGTCCGGGAGGTAGCCGTGACCGCGGACCCAGGGCGATGCGTCGGAGCCCAGCACCTTGCTGCCCGCGTCGAGCACGAAACGGCCGGGGCCCGGGGTGCTCACCACGGTCGCGAGCGCGTAGAGCCCGAGGTCGTCCGCGGTGCAGCTGCCGATGGCCAGCTGGGTCGCGTCGTTGAAGACGTACACCCCCGGACGCAGTTCGTTCACCGCACCCGACCGCCACTGCCCGGCCGTCGGCGTCGACCCGCCGCTCACCACCGGCACCGTGAGCCCCACGGCCCGCAGGGCCTCCGCGGCCTCGCCGAGCGCCCGCTCCTCGTCGCGGGCCGCGTGCTCGCGGGCGCGGGGGTCGTGGCCGTAGCCGTGGCCGGGGAAGGTGAAGACGCCCGCCACCTCCAGCCCGGCGTCGACGGCGGCGAGGCCGATCTCGGTCGCGGCGGCCGGAACGACCCCGGTCCGGTGGTGACCGGAGTCGATCTCGATCATCACCTGGGCCGGGGCCGCCGCGCCCCGCAGCGCCCGCCCCAGCCGCCGGACCCCCTCCACGGAGTCCGCCCCCACCCGCAGGGCGACCGAGTCGGCGAGGGCGCGCAGCCGACGGGCCTTGGCGTCGTCGACCCACAGGGGGTAGGCGATGAAGAGGTCGGTCACACCGTTCCGGGCGAAGACCTCCGCCTCGCCGACGGTGGCCACGCTCAGGCCCACCGCACCGGCGTCGAGCTGGCGCCGCGCGATCTCCGGGCACTTGTGGGTCTTGGCGTGGGGGCGCACCGCGAAGCCGCCGTCCAGGGCCGCCGCGCTCATCCGGGCGATGTTGCGCTCCATGACATCGGCGTCGACGACCAGCGCGGGGGTCGCCGGCTCCTCGGGGAGATGTGTGCTCATGCCTCATGATCACGCCTCCGGGCGGGCTCCGGTTCCCCCCGGGCCCCCGGTTCCCGCCGGGCCCCCGGTGCGCTGCCGCACCGGGGGCCGTGCGGACGGTCAGGACGCCGTCGTACCCGGCCCGCCCGCCTCGGCGGCGCGAGGGGCGGCCGGCGGGATCGGCCCCAGGTAGGTGCCGCCGGAGGCGTCGACGGTCTGGCCGGTCACCCAGCGGCCGCGCGGGCCCGCGAGGAAGCCGACCACGTCCGCGACGTCCTCGGGCGTGCCGATCCGGCCCAGCGCGGTGATCGACGCCAGCCCGGCCATCGCCTCGGGGGCGCTGGTCCACGCCGAGGTCATGTCGGTGAGGATCACGCCCGGGCTGACGGTGTTGACGGTGATCCCGCGCCGGCCGAGGTCGTTGGCGAGCGGTGCGGCGAGCGCCTCCAGGGCCGTCTTGCTGACGGTGTAGCCGATCTGGAGGGGCGAGGCGATCCGGGCGGCCGCCGAGGACACGTTGACGATCCGGCCGCCGTCCCGCAGCAGCGGCAGGGTCCGCTGGATCACGAAGAGCGGCGCGCGGACGTTGACCGCCATCACCCGGTCGAACTCCTCCTCGGTGATCTCGCCGATCGAACCGGCCAGGTGCACGCCCGCGTTGTTGACCAGGATGTCCAGGCCGTCCTCACCGTGCTCCGCCAACCCGGCGGTGAGGCCCTGGAACAGCCGCTCCGGCCCGTCGCTCCGGTCGAACCGGGCCGGCACCGCGAACGCCCGGCCGCCCGCCCCCTCGATCAGCTTGACGGTCTCCGCGGCGGCCTCCTCGTTGCCGCCGTAGTGGACCGCGACCAGCGCCCCGTCGTCGGCGAGCCGCCGGGCGACCGCCCGCCCGATCCCCCGGGACCCACCCGTCACCAGCGCCGTCCTGCCGTCCAGCTCGCCCATGCCCGCTGTCCCTCCCACGTCCTCCCGGCCGCATCCGGGGCCGGCCCGGTCGCCCCACCCCGGTGCCGGACGACCCCTCATACCTGCCCGCCACCGCGGGCCTGATGCACGGACTCGGTCACCGGCCCGCGCGTGCTCCGCCGCCGCCCGGCGCGCGCGTCGGCGACCGGGACTCAACGCCCGCTCACACCTGCCTTCGGCTGCTCGCGTCAGTACGCGGCGGTACCGATGTGCAGCGATCCGTCCGCCAGGCCCACGCTGTAGACGGCGAAGTCGCGATCGGTGAGGTCCTCGTCGCGCAGGGTGCTGTCGTCGATCCGTGTCGAGCTTCCGGCCCATGACGTCGCGCCAGGGGCGAGCGTCCGGTCCCAGATGCCGTTGCCGGCGACGACCGCCTCCAGATGCGTGGTGCCGTCCGACAGGGTGCTCGCGGCGATGCGCGTGATGAACGGGTTCCTGTCGACAACCGTGGGCACCGACGACCAGCTTCCCGCCGCCCACGTCAGGTCGGACACCCCGGCACCCGGCGTCAGGAGCTGCACATGCAGACTGCCGTCCTGCCGGGCCACCCCATTCACGTCGGTGATGCACGGGCTGCTGGTGTCACTCGGGGTGCAGCCCGCCGCGATCAGCGTCGAGTTCGACCAGCTACCCGACGAGGCGCGGGTGCGGTCCGCCACCCCGGTGCCGGGGACGACGGTCTGGACGTGCATCGTGCCGTCGGGCAACGCGGCGGCGCTGATCCGCGAGATCTGGCCGTCGGGGTCGATCCGGGTGGACGCCGACCATGTGCCGTCGGTGTTACGGGTGCGGTCCCAGACTCCGTACCCGGGGACCAGCGTCTGCACGTGCACCGTCCCGTCGGGCAGCGCCGCCGAGCTGATCGCGGTGATCGACGGGTTGGCGTCGATCCTTGTCGAGTCCGACCATGTGCCGTCGGTGTTACGGGTGCGGTCCCAGACTCCGTACCCGGGGACCAGCGTCTGCACGTGCACCGTCCCGTTGGGCAGCGCGGCGGCGCTGATCTGCGAGATCTGGCTGTTCGTGTCGATCATCGCCGGTGTCCGCAAGGCGCCGGACACGGCACCGTCGGACACCGTGCCCTGCGGCGCGTCGCCGATGGCGTTGTAGGTCGGGTGCCACACGCGCGCACGGTAGAACTGGGCGTCGGTCACCTTGTGCGAGGTGTGGTCGTAGGAGCCGTCCGTTTTCCGGGTGTAGAAGTCGATGGTGTCGGTGCACCACGTGTTGGTGCGGCAGCCGCCCACCGGCGTCTTGGACTCGTCCGGCTGAGTCATCACGAGCTGACCTGACGGCTGCGCGCTGATGGCCTTGACCGAGGGAGTCGCGATGAGCGGGGTGAAGCTGCTGTTCCGCTTGTCGTATGACCAGGTGTTGTTGCCCGTGCTCAGCAGAAGCACGTTCGGGTCGGTGGGATCCGCGCTCAGGTCGTGGGGAGCGCCTTCCTTCAGGGCGATCTCCTTGCCCAGGGTCAGGTGCGGCTGTGCGGCGCTCCCGGTGATGGCGAAGGAGTCCAGAACAGCCTTGCCGGCGGGGCTGTAACCGATTGCCCAGAGCCGGTCGAAGGTCGGATCCCAGAGCACGCCGTGCGCCTCGTTCAGCGGGTACTCCGCGTAGGTGGCGTTGCTCGGCCCCTGCGAGGACGCGTAGACCCTGAGGAACCCGCCGCTCTCCGGCGCCGTACCGATCACGTTGGTGGACGCCACCGCTATGTTGCCGTTCGGCAGCAGCTCGGCACTGTGCAGGTTGTCCTTGGTCCCGCTCAGGTCGGCCGACCACACCTTCTTCCCCTCGGGGTAGGTGACGATCGCCGCCAACCCATTGCTGGCTGTGACGACCATCCGCTGGCCGGCCGAGGTGTTCCGCAGCTTGAAGTCGGTCACGTGTCCGAACGCCGATATCTCGGGCGGGTTGAAGCCCTCGTCCTTCGTCGGCTGCCACTTCCACCTGACCGTCCAGGCCGAATCGTAGGCGATCAGCGAGTTGCTGCCCTGATCACCCGCGACTATCCAGTAGTCGCTGCTCGCCGCTTGCGCCGGCTCGGCGGTCCGGCCCGCCAGGATCAGCGTCGACGCCGTGAGCGCTGCCACGACCAAGATCGGCCGGATAAATCGGGCTTTTCTCATCAAACCCCCCAAGTATCTTCATGTGAACGCCACTTGAACATGCGGGCCGTGATCATAGCGTCGGCGATCTTCCGTACCCGCCCTGTGATGCCGGGGGCGTTGCGACCAGGTGCGAGAGGGCGTTGAGGCCGTTTCTGGTAGCTGCCTCGTCAGTGGGCAGGCCGTGGCCCTGCTGCCGGGTGGGTGGAGCCGGTCCGGTCGGACCGGGGAGTGCCCGCCCGTTCCACGAGGTGATCCAGGACCGCGAGGGTGAGGTCCGCGAGGTCGTCTCGCGTGATCGTGGTGACGTCGAGTTGGAACTGGGTCGCCAGGCGCCGCTGCCTGTCGTGGAAGAAGACCGGATGCCGCCGGGGTGCGCTCGCGCCGCTGACCAGCCCGGCGCGCCAGTCGGCCAGGAGCTCGGGATCGGCCGGGCCGCGCAGTCCGTCGTGCTTGGCGGCCCGGAGTACTGCGGCCAGCTCGTGGCGGCCCCGTCGGCGAAGGCCCTCCTGGACGGCGGACAGCGACATCGCCGGTTGCAGCTCCACGGCCAGGTCGTGTGCTTCGAGCACGGCCTCCACCTCCGTCCGGTCACCCATGAGGACGTCGATGCTCGGCCGGAACAGCCAGGGCTGCGCCGGTGCGCCACGGCCGGGGCAGCGGAGGTCCACGGCGATCCAGGCGTGGTCGGAGCCGGAGGGGTGGTGTCGCCAGGCCATCAGCATCGGGTTTCCGGCACTGGTGTTCATGGCGCTCGCCTCGGCTGCGCCCGGATGCGCGCGGCGCAGCGCGTCGTCGAGGTCGCGGGCCGTGCGACGGCTCACCAGGTCCGGCACGTACCAGCCGGAGGAGCTCCCGAGCGCACCGTCGGCCTCGGTGTCCCAGCGGCGCAGCACGTCGGTGATCCCGCGCGCGAGCCACGCGGCGTGCGGATCGGCGGCCGAGTGCCAGGCCTGGAAGACCGTGACGAGGCGCAGCGATCGCCACGGCGCGGTGGGCCGGGTGTCGTCGAAGGTGCAGTAGAACAACGCCGGTACGGGATCGAGGGTTTCGGCCCAGGCCCGGTAGCGGTTCAACTGGTCGCCGTGCTCGTCGGAGGCCCCCTTCATCTCCAGTACGGCCACGGGACGGTCGTCCGACCGCCGGTGGACCACGAGATCCAGGCGGCCGGCGGCCTGCTTGACCTCGCGTCGACACCGGTACGCGCCGGGGGCGAGGCCGAGCAGGTCGATCAGTGGCTGGGGATCGCGCTCGAACAGGAAGGACAGCAGGTCGCTCAGGCTGTTCTCGTTGGCGACGAGTCGTCCGAGGGCAGGGCTGGGTTCCGACATCCGAGGATCATCCTCCACCGGCGGTCGCTACGGCACCCGAACCGGCGAAGTCGGCCGCCGCCGCCGAGGACCGGACCGGCGGCCGGAGCGTTGCGGGGCTGTTGCCGGGGGAGTGACGGCGGTCATGGTGGGGTGGGGTGGTTCGTGATCGGATGGTCGGATGGGTGAGTTCCGGATGGGCGGGGTGGTGCCGGTGAGGCGTGGGGTCGGTGCGGTGGCGGCGGTGGTGCTGCTCGCGGGGTGCGGGAGCCAGGTGGCCGGGGCGGGCGGGGGGCGTTCTGCCGCCGGCTCCGGCAGTGCGGGGCCGTGCGGGGTGGCGTCGGCTTCGCCGGGCCCGGTGGCGAAGGACGGGGTGCGGATCACGGCGGCGAGTGCGGTGTGCGCGGAGTACGAGGTGACCAACCCGGGCGGCGAAGCGGCCGATGTGACGGTGGTGTTCGGCCGCTCGGGGGCGACCGGGGGTGTGCTGGGCAACGAGACGAGGACGGTCAGGGATCTCGCACCGGGGGCGACCGAGAAGGGGCGGGTGGAACTGGACGGGAAGACCTCGGGGGTGACGGTCGTCAAGGTGCGGAGCGTGCCGAGCGCCGAGGCCTCGCGCCCGGACGGGCCGTGCCCGGCGTCCGGGGTGCGGGTGAGTGCGGACGACGGCGATGCGGCGATGGGGCTGCGGGTGGTGGGGCTGCACCTGCGCAACTGCGGGACGGCCACGGTGAACGTCGACGGGTACCCGGAGCTCCAGCTCCTCGACGTGGAGCACAGGCCGGTCGACGGGGTGCAACTCCTGCACGGGGGCGCGCAGATCGCGAGCGTCACCGGGGCGGACGACCCGCCGCGGCCCCTCGCGTTGCAGCCGGGCGAGGGGGCGCGGTCCACGCTGGCCTGGCGCAACACCGCCGAGGCGGGCGCGGGTGACCCGGTGAACGCCCCGTACCTGCGGGTCCGGGCGCTGCCGGGCGCCGCGCCCGTGATGGTGGTGCCGGAGCTGGACCTGGGCACCACCGGGAGGTTGGGCGTCGGCGCCTGGGTGCGGGAGGACGGGCAGCCGTCGGCGACCAGGCCGCCGGTGCGGTGATCGGGCCCGCGCGCTGATCAGGCCCGCGCGCTGATCAGGCCCGCGCGCTGATCAGGCCCGCGCGCTGATCAGGCCAGATCGATGATCAGGCCAGGTCGATGATCACCTTGCCGGGATGGTCCTCCCGTTCGGCGGCGATGTCGGTCATCCGGTGCGGGAAGTCGTCCAGGCCGATCCGCAGCGAGGTCAGCCTCTCCAACGGGAAGGCGAGCGGGTGTTCGGCGCGCAGCCGGAAGCCCTCCTCGTAGTCCTCGCGGTGGCAGCCGTAGGCGCCGGCCAGGTGCAGCCGCTTGCCGTGGTGCTCGACCGGCTCGATGAGTTCCGCGCGGCGGATGGTGTCGATGTCGGCCCGGCCCGGCGGGTAGCTGTCGCCCCGGCGGGTGCCGCCGTAGACGAACAGGACGGCGCCGTCGGCGGCCAAGTCGCTCGCGGTGTCGAGGAGTTCGGTGGTCACGACGGTGGTGGCCACGATCACCACCTGGTACCGGTCCTGGTGCTGGGGTGCCTTCGCGTCGGTCAGCGGGTGGAGCTCCTCGGCGGCGAGCAGGCCCTGCTGCCGGGCGAAGACGCGCCGGGCCTCGCCGCGGTTGAAGACGGCGGGCGCGGCGCCCAGGTGGCGGGCGTACAGGGCGAAGGTGACCCCGGCGCAGCCGGCGCCGAGGACGGCGACCCGCATGCCCCGGAGGTCGGTGCGGGCGGTGAGTTCGAGCAGTTTGCGGAGCGCGTGCACGATGCAGGCGAAGGGCTCGGGCATCCACACGGCGTCCCGGATGCCGGTCTCGGGGACGCGCACCACGGCCTGGTCCAGCTGCGCCTCGGTGCCGTGGACGAAGACGTACTCGGCGAAGCCGGTGGTGCGGGTGGGGGTGATGTTGGGGTTGAGGGTGACGAGTTCGCCCTCCCGGAAGCCGGTCCGGGCGCCGGCGAAGGCGACGGTGCCGACGAGTTCGTGGCCGAAGAGCGGGCCGCGGTCCTCGGGGACGTCGCGCGAGCCGACCACCTCCTTGGCGTCGGCGCGGCAGATGCCCAGGTGGTCGGGCTTGATGAGGACGGTGTCGGCGCGGAGCGCGTCGTGCGGGAAGGGGCGGGTGCCGAGGCTCACCACGCCGTCCCGCAGGGTGGTGGTGGCGTACTCGGCCGGGAGGTTGGGCACGGGGGCTCCTCAGGGGCGGGGGGCGGACGGCTGGAGGGTGCGGGCGAGGTCGCGGGCGCGTTCGAGGTCGAGGGCGAGACGGACGGGGTCGCCGTCGCGGTGGTCGTTCTCCAGGACCAGCGCCCCGGGCCGGAGTCCGTGCGCGGCGAGGGCGGCGAGGGTTTCCCGGACGGGGCCGTCCCCGTCGCCGAGGAGGTCCCGTGCCACCACGCCGCCGGTGCCGTCCTTGAGGTGGACCTGGGGCGCGAGCCAGGGGTGGACGGCTTCGATCAGGGCCACCGCGTCGACCCCGGCGACCCGCGGGTTGTAGGTGTCCAGCAGCAGCCGGAAGCCGTCCGCCGCGACCTGGTCGACCAGGCGGCGGGCGCGCTCCGGGTCGAGGTCGTTCTCGTTGGCGAGCAGCAGTCCGCGGGCCCGGGCCTCCGCCGCCGCCCAGGCCAGGACGGTGGCCGTCCGGTCCAGCTCCGCGCGGTCGGTGACGGCGCTGCGGCGGAAGCTGGGCACGAAGGCCAGCGGGGCGCCGAGCGCGTGGGCGGCGTCCAGCACCCGGATCAGGACGCGCCGGGCGCGCAGCGCGTCCCGACCGCCCGGCGGGGCGTGCAGGCCGATGTCGTTGAGGGTGTTGCCCGCGACGGCGAGCGGCCGGATCCGGAGCCGGGCGCAGTGCTCCAGGATCCGGTCGACGGTGCCCGGCGCGTCGAGCCACGGGCCGCGGCCGGGGCCGCCGAGGTCGAGCTGGAGGCCGTCGGCGCCGGCCCGGTGGGTGAGCCGGACCGCGTCGAGGTGGTCCCCGGGCAGCCGCCAAGCGGCCAGCCCAAGGAGCGGGGCGGCGGTCACGAGCCGGCCCCGGGCGCAGCTCCGGCTCCGGCCCTGGTTCCTGCCCCGGCTCCGGCTCCGGCCCTGGCTGTGACCGCGGCCGGGACGGGCTGGCTCTGCGAGACCGGCAGCCCCTCGCCGACCGGGCGCCAGCCGCCCTCGGGGTCCACCACCAGGTGGGCGCCGTGCAGCCCGGCGCCGGCCGTCGCCGCGAGTTCGCGGGCCAGCGGGGCGAAGCTCGCCGGGCGCATGTAGGCGGTGTAGTCGAAGCCGTCGGGGCGTCGGCGCCGGATCCCGGGGGTGTCGACCATGCCGGCGGGCAGCGCCTGGACGATCCGCAGCGCCTCGGTGCCCGGCAGTTCGGTGGTCTCCTCCTGGGCGACGGAGTCGAGCAGGGCAGCGGCGGCCGCCTTGGTGGCGGCGTAGCCGGAGCGGCCCGGTCCGGCGTTGTAGACGACCTCGGAGGAGATGCCGAGGAACACTCCGGGGCGGTCGGGTCGGCGCAGCACCGGGACGGCCCAGGACAGGGTCAGCCAGAGGCCGTGCAGGTTGACGTCGAGCTGGCGGCGCCACTCGGCCTCGGTGCACTCGCGGAAGAGGGCCCGCCGGTCGCCGTAGTGGACGGCCGAGTAGCAGACGGCGTGCAGCGGTTCGGTGGTGGCGAGGGACAGGTTCTCGGCGACCCGGTCGGCGTCGGTCAGGTCGGTGGCCGCCCAGCGCAGCCGCTCGGCCCCGGGGCCGGTCGGACGGGAGCGGCTGAGCACGGTGACGTCCAGCCCGGCCTCGGCCCAGGCGTCCGCGACGCCGCGGCCGATGCCGGTGGACCCGCCGACCACCAGGGCTCGGCGGCGGGGGCGGTCGGGTGCGGTCACTGGGCCTCCAAGGGTGTGGGCGGCGCCGGGGCGAAGCGCACCGCGAGTTTGACGAGCCGGCTCCCGGCGACGCTGCGCCCGCCGCCGACCGAGAGCCCGGTCATGATCCGGGCGGCTTCCGGCGGCCCGACGACGTGCGTCACCAGGTCGCGGTAGGCCTCGGGGTGGTGGCACAGCTCGGCGGCGGCCTCGGCGAGGTGGTCGTTGCCCACGCCGCGGTGGCCGGTCAGTCGGACGGGCCGGCCGTCGGCGGTGCGGGCGGTGGTGAAGGCGTACGGGACGGGGTGCCCGGCGCAGTTGGCGGCCCGGACGGCGGCGAGGTCGACGCCGGGCAGCTCGGCGGCGGTGGCGCCGGGCGGGAGGCCGCCGAAGAGGTCGACGGTCAGGTCGCCGGTCGGATCACCGGCCAGCTCACCCGTCAGGTCGCCGGTCGGGCGGTCGGAGCGCCCGGGGGTGCCGAGCCGCAGGGCGCCGGCGAGCGCGGCCAGGGTTCCGTCGCGCGGGGTCGCGAGCAGGGCCGCGACCGGCCCGGGGCCCACCGGGGGCGTCGCGTCGAGCGTCAACTCCACTCCGGGTACGGCCCGTTGGGCGCTCCACGCCAGTCCGTCCGGGGTGTGGTGGACGAGCAGGACGCGGACGTCGGTGCCGAGCCGGCGGCGGGCGGCCCGGACGGCGAGCTGCCCGATCGTTCCGTCGCCGTACACCACCAGGGTCCGGGGGCGGCCGGTGGCCAGCACGGCGAGGGCGTACCGGACGGCGGCCAAGGGCTCGATCAGGGCGCCGAGCACCGGGTCGGGCTCCTGCGCCAGCGGTACCACCAGGCCGTCCCGGACGGCCGTCGCGGGTATCAGGGTGCGTTCCTGGAGCAGGCCGTCGACGTTGTGCCCGAGCAGGAAGGACGGGTCCGTCCGGTGGGTCGGGTTGACCACCACCGGGGTGCCCGGGCGGCGCAGGGCGGCGGGGACGCCCCGGCCGGCGGCGACCACCCGGGCGATGCCCTCGTGGCCGATCACCGGCGCCGGGTCGTCGCGCAGCCCGCGCAGCATCTGGATGTCGGTCCCGCACAGCCCGGCGACCTGGGTGGCGACCAGGAGTTCGCCCGGGGCGGGCGCCTGGGTGGGGCGCAGCCGCAGCCGTACGCCGCCGGGCTCGCGGACCAGCGCCCGGTGGCTGGGGAGGCGCTCGGCCGGCGTCATGTCGACGCTCCGGCGGCGGCCGCGATCCCGGCTCCGGCCGCGATCCCGGCTCCGGCGAGGCTGTCGGCCTCGCCGGGAGCGGTGACGGTGATCCGCCGGTGCAGCCAGTCGGGGGTGCGGTCGCTGGTCAGGTAGAGGCCCTCGCGGGTGAGGTGGCCCAGCAGGGCGCGCCGGTAGTGGTGGCCGAGGCCGTGGACGACGCCGCCGGTCAGCACCACCTCGTCCAGCTCGGGGTCGAGGCAGAGCGCGGTGCGCAGGACGGCGGCGACGGGTGCGGTCGCGGCGTCGAGCAGGTCGGCGGCGAGCGTGTCCTGCCTGCCCCGCGCCTCCTCCCGCAGGTCCTGCGGGTCCTGCTCGTCCAGGGCCCGGCGCAGCGCCGTCTCGAAGGCGGTGCCGTCGGCGGTGAGCCGGCCGAGCCGGGAGGCCGCCCAGCGGGCGGGCTCCCGGCGGGCGAGGGTGTCGGCCAGCCGTGCGATGCCGGGGCCGGAGGCGTAGGCGGCGAGATGGCCGGGGCGGCCGCAGTCGCAGGTCAACTCGACGGTGCGGCCGAGGAGTTCGGCGTGGACCGGCAGGTGGCCGATCTCGCCCTGCAGTCCGCTGTCGTCGACCGGGATCCGGCGCTGCCGCTGGTCGAGCACCCGGCAGGCGATGCCCGAACTGATGGTGGCCAGCAGGACCTTGCGGTGGTTGCTGCGCCCGGCGGCCGCGGCGGCGTGCAGCAGGGCGGCGGTGACGTCGTTGACGATGTGCCACCGGACGTCCGGGCGCCGGGCGGTCAGCGCGGCCCGCAGGTCGTACGGCTCGCTGTGCGCGCCCCACAGCGGGGCGGAGGCGTAGACGAGGCCGGAGCGGTGGTCGAGCGCCGCGCCGAAGGAGATGCCGGCGACGGGGGCCGGGGTGTGCGGCACGCCCGCGCACAGCTGGCGGACCATCATGTCCTGGAGCTCGGCGACGGTGGCCGAGGGGAAGCGCTTGAAGTTGGGGGAGGGGTGGGTGGTGCGGGCCCCCAGCCCGCCGCGGCGCTGCCAGACGGCCCGGCGGATGTGGGTGCCGCCGACGTCGAAGACGGTGATGTCCGCGGCCGGGAGGCCGTCCGGCGGAGCGCCCCGGCCGCTGACCGGCGAGGCGTCCCGGTCGCTGCCCGGTAAGGAGTCCGGCATGGCGTCCGGCATGGCGTCCGGCGCGGCGTCCGGCACGGTGTCCGCGCTCATACCGGCGCGCCGACGAGCTCGGCCCGCGCACCCGTCGTCCAGGCGCCGATGAACTCCAGGGCCCGGCCGAGCTCCGCCGGGGTGAGGTCGTTGGCGAAGACGACGGAGCCGATGCCCCGGGTGAGCGGGACGCGCTGGAGGCCGTCCCGGTGCTTGACCGCGTCGGCGAGCGCCTCCTCCAGCAGCTCCTGGGTGAAGATCGGGTGGGCGACGGGGAGTCGGAAGCCCTGGAGGAGTCTCAGCGCCCGGTCGGTGTCGCGCTCGGAGAGGTGGCCGCGGAGGTGGGCGAGGGCGAGGCAAATCGCCATGTCGACGGCGACGGCCTCGCCGTGCAGCAGCGGCGGGTCGGCGCGCAGCTCCAGGGAGGGGCTGAAGGTGTGGCCGTAGTCGACGGAACGTTCCAAAACCTGTTCCCAGAGGTTGGGTTCCAGTTCGTCGAGCATGCCGGAGATGGCCCGGGACAGCACCTCGCTGACCGCCGAGCCGCAGCCGCCCAGGGTCTCGGGGGTGATGTCGCCGACGGTCGCCTCCAGCAGGTCGAACAGGACGGCGTCCTTGACCAGCGCCATCTTGATCACCTCGGCGATGCCGTTGGCGACGTGCCGGGGGTCGATGGTGCGCAGGAAGTGCGGGTCGATCAGGGCGAGTTCGGGAGCGAAGTAGGCGCCCAGGCGGTTCTTGTGGTGGCCGTGGTTGATTCCGGTCTTCACGCCGATGCCGGCGTCGATCTGGCCGACCAGCGTGGTGGGGACGCGGATGTAGGGCACGCCGCGGCGGTACATGCTCGCCGCGAAGCCGACGATGTCGAGGACGACGCCGCCGCCGACGGCGACGACCTTCTCGGCGCGGCGCAGGATGCCCATCCGCGACATGGCCTCGGTGACGAGGACGGCCTGCTCCAGGGACTTGGCGTCCTCGTCGCCCTGGACGACCTGCCAGGTCGCGTCGATCCGCCAGCGGTCGAAGTACGCGGCGAAGCGCTCGTGGTAGAGCGCGTCGACGGCGGAGTCGATCGCGAGCAGGCAGCGGAAGGGGCGGCCGTGCCCGCCGCCGACGGCGCGGGCGAGGGTGGGGTCGTCGAGGTCCAGCAGTCCGCGCACCATGCTGACGCTGTAGTCGACGGGTTGTTCGGCCCGGACGTTCCAGTGCAGGCCGGGCGGCTTGGGGAGATCGGCGACCGGGTTCAGGCCGGTCGGACGGGGGTGCGCGGTCGGACGGGGGTGTGCGGTCGGGCCGGGGAGTGCGGTACCAGACATGACGAAACCTCCGTGAGCGTCCTCGAGCGGGGGAGTGGGCGGTGGGAACGAGTCGACCGTCCGCCGGTTGTCGGCCTCGAACGCTAGTGCTCGATCCGTATACACGGCAACGTGATAGCGGTCACATTAGATGCATTCGAATGCATATATTTCTGCGCCGTTACTTCGCATGGAGTCCTGTTGCCGGGATGTGAACCGGCATGAAGCGGCCCCGGTCGCGGGCGGGGCCTGCGATCGGGGCCGGTACGGGGAGGGTGGGTGCTCAGTCGATCGGCACCGCGGGCGCGTACCGCAGCCGGGCGACGAGCGAGGCGGTGGAGTCGCTCAGGGCGGCCGAGTCGAGCGCCTCGGCGAGGGCCTTGCGCAGGGTCTGCTCGGCCTCCCCGGCCAGTCGCCGGCCGGCGTCGGTGATCCGTACGTCCACCCCGCGCTTGTCGTCCAGGGCGCTGCGCCGCACCACCCACTCGGCGTCCTCCAGGCGGGCGGCCATCCGGCTGACCGAGGGCTGGTTGGCGCCGAGGGTCTTGACCAGGTCCGACATCCGCAGGGTGCCGTCACGCTGCTCGGCGAGCGAGAGCAGGAGCAGCAACTCGTTCATGGAGACCCCGTGGCTGCGGGTCAGCCGCCTGCCCGCGGTCGCGTTGACCTGCTCCATCAGGCGGGTGAGCTGTCGCCAGATGGCGATCTCGTCCCGCCCGCTCCCCGGTCCCCATGTCTCCATCGACGCGGCCCCTCACTGAGTCCTTCGGAACGTTCTGCTTGTCCGTCCGCCACTGTTTTCCAGCGTAACTCTTTGCGGCAGTTGACCACCCAGGCACGTTCGTCCATTATCTATATGCAATCGCATACATCATCCTTGAACCTGGCTCCCTACGAAAGGCTTGGGTCGCCATGCCACTGCCCCTCCTGGCCCTGATGCTCGGAGTGTTCTGCGTCGGCACCGCCGAGGTCGTCATCGCGGGGATCCTGCCCGAGATGTCCGCCGACCTGGACGTGACCATCCCGACCGCCGGCCTGCTGGTCACCGGCTACGCGCTGGGGGTGACGATCGGGGGGCCGATCATCACCCTGCTGACCACCAAGTGGTCCCGCAAGGGGCTGCTGCTCAGCCTGATGGGCGTCTTCATCGTCGGCAACGTCATCGCCGTGCTCGCCCCCAACTACCCCACGCTGATGGGCGCGCGCATCTTCACCTCGCTCAGCCACGGCACCTTCGCCGCCGTCGCCTGGCACGTCGCCGCCCTGATGTCCCCGCCGGACAAGCAGGCCACCGCGATGGCCAAGATCGCGCTCGGCTTCAACTTCGCCAACGTGCTGGGCTCCCCGATCGGCACCTTCATCGGCCAGCACTTCGGCTGGCGCGCCACCTTCGGCTACGTCACCGGCTTCGCCGTGCTGTGCCTGCTGCTGATCGTCAGGTTCGTGCCCGGCGCGCTGTCCACCGAGAGCGAGGAGGGCGCGGAGGGGAGCCTCTCGCTGCGCGAACAGATGAAGGTGTTCCGCAAGGGCAGCCTGCAACTGTCCATGCTGATCACCGTGTTGGCCCAGGGAGCGGTCTTCACCACCTCCACCTACCTGGCCCCGCTGCTGCGCGACATCGGCCACTTCGCGCCCGCCATGGTCGGCATCCTGCTGATCGTCTTCGGCATCGGCTCCGTCCTCGGCAACATCCTGGGCGGCAAGGCCGCCGACGCCAACGTGATGCGCGGCGTGCTGCGCGCCCAGAGCGCCCTGCTGGTCGCCCTGCTGCTGTTCTGGCTCGCCGCGCCCCATCAGGTCCCGGCCGCGATCGCGCTGTTCCTGTTCGGCGCCGCGGGCTTCTCCATCATCCCGGCGCTCCAGGCGCGGATCCTCGCGGTGGCCGCCGCCGCACCCGCCCTCGCTCTCTCGGCCAACGTCTCCGCGTTCAACCTGGGCAACGGGCTCGGCGCCTGGCTCGGCGGCGCGACCATCGACCTCGGCTACGACGCCCGGGCCGTCACCCTGACCGCCGCCCTCGCCACTGCGATCGCCCTGACGCTCTCGGTGCTGATGTGGGCCCGCGGCCGCCGCGAGGCGCTGGAGCCCACCGCTGCCGCCGATGCTTCGGCCGCCGGGTCCGCCGCCGGTTCCGCCACCCACGTGGACGGCGTGGACGGCGAACTGGCCCGGAAGGCCTGACTCCCGGACGCCGCGCTCCCTGCCACGCGCCGCCCGCCGTCCCACCGGTGGGCGGCGCGGCGACGGTTTTCGGCCACCCCGGGGGAAGTGGAAATAGGCTTGCCGACATGACCGTTCGCGCTGGTGTGGACACGATCTTCACTCGCCCCGCGGAGCCCGACACCCGGCGCCGGACCGCCCGCCGCAGCCCGTCCGGCCGCAGCCCGTCCGCCCTCCTCCCGGGTACCGTGAGCCCACCGGGTACAGCGAGCCACCCGGGCACCGCGAGCCCGGGCCCGACCGCCGGCGGCGTGCTGGAGGAGCTGTCCGAGGTGCTCTTCGCCCCGCTGCCGCGCAGCGACCAGCGCGCCAAGGGCGCCCTCTACCTGCGCGGGCTGATCGCGGCGGAGGGCCGCAAGTCGATCCGGAACATCGCCGCCCAGGTCGGCGGGCCCGAACTCGCCCAGAGCCTGCACCACTTCATCGCCGCGTCCACCTGGGACTGGGAGCCGGTCAGCCGGGCGCTGCAGCGCCACGCCGACAACGAACTGCGCTTCACCGCCTGGGTGGTGCAGGCGCTGCCGGTCCCCCGGAAGGGCCGGCAGGCGATCGGGATGTGGGGCGTGGCCAGCGACGTCACGGTGCCGGTCAGATGGCACCTGGTGCCACTCGGCGAGCGGGCGGCCGGGTGCGTCGCGGCGGCCGCCCGGGTGTGCGACCCGAGCACGATCGGGCCCCGCCCGGTCGTCCTGGACCTCCCGGGGGCCGATCTGGGGCCGGTCTTCGACCGTTACGCCCGGGCGGGCGCGCCGCTGCTGTCCGCCGTCCCCGCCGACCTGCCGGTGTTGGACCGGGGGACGGGCCGGGGCGGCCGCTCGCTGCCCGCCGCCCGGGTGCTGCAACTGCACCGGATGCTCCGGCGGCCGGTGGAGTGGACGGACCCGGCGACGGGCGCCGTGCGCCGGAGCCTGGTCGGCGGCGTGCCGGTGGAGTGGGCCGGGCTGCCGCTGCTGCTGCTGGGCCAGTGGGACGCCGGGCAGGAGCAGCCGGTCGGCTGCTGGCTGACGAACCTGACGGCGACGCCGCTCGGGGTGCTGCTGCGGCTGGCGAAGCTCCCGCAGCGGGTCGAGCAGGACTTCGCCGGTTCCGCCTCGCACGTCGGGGCCCTGGACGACTACGAGGGGCGCGGTGCCGACGGCTGGCACCGCCACATGACCCTGGCGGCGGCCGCGCACGTGGCGCAGGTGGTGGCGGCCGCGCGGGCCCGGGTCCGTCCGTGGACCCACTGCATGGTGTCGATGGAGCGGATGGGCCGCTCGCTCTGAGCGTCCGGTGGGGAGGCGCTATGCGGCGCGGCCAACCACACAAATCAGACATCGCGCGTTTCAAACCTCGGAGTTTGCGATGTGTCACCTCGGCGGGAGGTTCTGACACAGGCAACGTGACCGCATCGCCCGGTACGTCCCCCCGGAGCCATCATCGGAAGCATGCGAATTCTGGTTGCCGGCGGTGGTGTCAGCGGTCTGGCCACGGCGGTTGCGCTGGGCGCGCGCGGCCATCACGTCCTCGTCCTGGAGCAACGGCCGGTGCTCACCGAGGGCGGGGCGGGCGTCCGGCTGGCGCCGCACGCGTTCCGGCTGCTGGACCTGCTCGGCGTCGGCGACGCCGTCCGCGAACGGTCCCTGGTGATCGACGAGTTCCGCGTGATGGACGGCGCGACCGGGGAGCCGGTCAGCACGATCGCCCTGCCCGCCCGGCACGGCGACGGCCGCCCGACGCACGCGACGGCCCACCGGCTGGACGTCCACGAGCCGCTGCTGGAGGCCTGCTGGGAGCTGGACGCCGTCCGACTGCTCGCGGACAGCCGGGTGGTCGGCTACACCGAGCACGGCGAGTCGGTGGTCGCGGCGCTCGCCGACGGACGCAGCGTCACCGGCGACGCCCTGGTCCTCTCCGGTACGGCCCGCTCGGTCGTGCGCCGGGACCCTCAGTGGGCGGACCGCACCCCTCGGTCGCGGCTCGCGGTCTACCACACCGTGATCCCGATGGAGCTGGTGGCGGACCGCTGGCAGGACGGTGCCGCCACCTGCTGGGTCGGCGCGCAGTGGCAGGTGGCGCACTTCCCGCTGCCCGACTCCCGCTACCTCAGCCTCTCCGCGACCCGCCACCAGCACACCGGAGCGGACCTGGACGGGACCCGGGTCGACCTGGAGCAGGTGCTCGCGGCCTTCCCGGAGATCGGCTACGCCGCCCGCAACGTGCTGACCATGGGCCGGGACTGGCACGCCTGGACCGTCCCCGACCAGGCCGCCGGGGCGGGCCGGGTCCGCGGCCGGGTCGCCCTGGTCGGCGGGCGCGCCGAGGCGCCCGGCCCGCTGGAGGACCTGGGCCTGCGGCACGCGCTGGAGGACGCCGTCGACCTGGGCACGGGCTGGGACGCCTCGGCGGGCGACGCGCTCCGCTGGCTCGCCGACTTCGAGGCCCGCCGCAGCGAGCCGGCCCCGGAGGTGGCGAGCGGCTGCGGCGGCGGGCTCCGCTGACCGCGCCGCCCCCGGAACGGCGCCCCGGCCCTGGGTGAGCGGCAACTCGCCGTCGTCAACTCGCCGTGCCGGAGCGCCCGTTCGCCCGCTCAGCGACGCCAGACCGGGTCGGTCACGAGCGCCTTCAACCGGTCGGTGTCGAGCGCCGGATCGCCCGGGCGGTAGGTGTAGGCGTTCTCGCCGTTGCCCTCCGAGATCTGCACCTGGCTGCCGTCCGGGTAGTGGACGGCGGCCAGCCAGTGCAGCACCGGGTCGGTCGCGGTCTTCCCGTTGCCGAAGCGGTTGGTGACGACGACCGTCCCGTCCGGCCGCTTCTCCCGTACCTCCAGCGGGGTCGGCGGGTTGCCGTCCATTCCGGCGAGCTCGTCGCGGCCGCGTTGGGACGGCGGCTCCGCGCTGACCATCAGCAGGCTGGTGCGGCCCTGGAAGCTGACGGTGAGCGCGGCGTGCGCGGGGTCCTGGCCCTTCACCTCGGCCCCGGCGGGCAGCAGCGGGACGAGCTTCGCGAGCAGGTCCGGGCCGGTGGGGACGGTGGCGGACGGTGTGGCGGCGGACGCTGCGGGGGTCGGGACGGCGGCCGGCCTCGGGGCGCCGTCGGCCGGTCGGAGGGTGGCGAAGACCCGGTCCCAGGCCGGATCGGTCACCAGGGCCGTCAGCTGGGCGTCGTCGAGCGGCGGGTTCGGCCGGTTCGCCGTGGCGGGCTGCCCGTTGTACTCGGTGAACTTGACCCGTCGGCCGTCCGGGGCGGCCCAGGTGGCCCGCCATTCGCGGCCGTTCTCGGTGTGCTCGCTGCGCAGCTTGTCGATCACCAGCACCGAGCCGTCCGGCCGGACCTTCCGGTCGCAGGAGTCCTGCGGCGTCTGGAACGGGTCCATGCAGACCGCGCCCGCCTCGGGCGCGAGGTTCGTCCGTTCCACGGTGAACATCACGATGCTCGCCCCCGCGCCGTCGTCGAACATCAGGGTGGAGCCGGTCTGGTGCGGGTCGATCTTCCCCATCGAGCTGGCGGTGAAGTCGGTCACCGTGCCCTTCGGCAGCAGTCCGGTGTACAGCGCGGTCAGCTCCTGGGCGGACATCCTCGGCAGGGCGGGGCCCGGCGGGCCGGCCGGGCCGACCGCCGCGAAGGAGCCGCCGCGGACGGCCGCGAAGCCGCCGGCCCCGGCCAGCACCAGCACCGCGAGGCCGCTCGCGAGGGCGGCCCGGCGGTTGCGCCGCCGGCGGCGGCCGCGCTGCTCGGCCTGCGCGGCCAGCGCGTGGTGCACCGGCTCGGGGGCCAGCTCGGCGGCGCCGCGCAGGGCACGGGCGAAGCCGTCGGTCAACGCGTCCGCGAATGCGTCGTCGTCACTGGGCATGGCGCAGCACCGCCTTCCGGGAGGGGCCGTCGGGGCCGGTCTTCGGGCTGGATCCGTCCGTCGCGGTCGCGGGTATTCCTGCCGTCGCGGTTCCGCTCGCCGTCGCGGTTCCTTCCGCCGTCGATCCGTTCAGGACGGCGTCGATGTCCTCGCCCAGGACGGCGCGCAGCCGCGCGAGGGCCCGTCGGGAGCGGGTGCGGACGGCGGGGCCGCTCAGCCGCAGTGCGGCGGCGGTCTCCTCGACGCTGCGGTCCTCCCAGAAGCGCAGCACCAGCACCGCGCGGTCCGGGGCGGGGAGTTCGCTGAGGGCGCGCAGCAGGGTCAGCCGCAGGGCCGGGTCCGGGTCGTCGACGCCGACCTCGGGGAACTCGTCGGTGACGCGCTCGGAGGCACTGCGCTTGCGCCGGTAGGAGAGGAAGGTGTTGACCAGGACGGTCTGGGCATAGCCGCTGGGGTTGTCCAGCCGGGATATCCGCCGCCACTTGACGTAGATCCGGCCGAGGGCCTCCTGCACCAGGTCCTCGGCGAGGTGGGCGTCACCGCCGGTGAGCAGGAAGGCGGTGCGCAGCAGGTGCCGGGCGCGGGCGGCGACGAAGTCCGGGAACTCCGGCCAGGGTGGTTCGGGCGACGCGTCCGCACGCGATTCTTGATCCATACCTTGGTAACGCGGTGGGCCCGGCATCGTGTGACAGTCCGTCCGCCGGGGGTTCGTCAGGGCCCCGTCAGGGATCCGCCGGGGCGCCCGGGCTCGGCTGCCGAGCCCGGCGGGAGCCTACCCGGGGCGGTGCGGGAGGGTCCGCGGGGCCCGGGGGCGGTCGGCCCGGGGCAGGGCGGCCGTGCCGAGGGCGAGCCAGCCGGCGGCGAGCAGCCAGCCGCCGAGGACGTCCAGGGGCCAGTGCACGCCGAGGTAGATCCGGCTGAGGCCGACGGCCGCCGCGAACAGCAGGGCGCCCGCGACGGCGGCCCGGGCGGCGGCCGGGCGAGCGCGGGTCACGGCGAGGGCGAGCAGGCCGGCGCAGAGCACGGAGGTGAAGGAGTGACCGGAGGGGAAGGAGAAGCCGGACGCGGCGGTGGCCCAGTCGGCGTGCGGCGGGCGGGGGCGGGCACAGGCCTCCATCAGGCCGTAGCGCACCAGTTGCCCGGCGATCAGCCAGAGCGGCGGGGCGAGGAGCAGCAGGGCGGCCCGGCGGGTGGGGCGCGGGGCGGGCAGGGCCCGGACGGCGACGGCGCCGGCGGCCAGGGCGAGGAGGTAGGGCACCGCGCCGGTGCCGAGCGAGGTGACCACCACGCCGGCCGTCCGGGCGGCGGCCGGCCGGTGGGCGGCGCTCCAGTCGGCGGCGTCCCGCTCGAAGCCGTACGGTGCCCAGCCGTGCGCGGCCAGTAGGGCCGCCAGGGCCCCGAACAGCAGCAGTGCGACGGCGGCCGCGGCCGCCCACCGGCGGGGCCGGGCGTTCGGCGGGTGGTCCATCGTGGCGGGCGCCCTTCCTCGGGAGACGGGGTGCGGGCTGGCGCCCCCGTGGCCGGGGCGGTCAGCCCGTTGCCATCGGACGGTACATGCCGACCGAGTCGTGGGTCGCGGTGTCCTTGAAGCCGAACCGCTCGTAGAGGAGGCGTGCGGGCCCGTCCGCGATCAGCGAGACGTAGGCGGTGGCGGGTGCCCGGCGGTCCAGTTCCTCGGTGAGGGCGGCCATGATGCGCTTGCCCAGGCCGCGGCCCTGGTGGGCCGGATGGACGCAGATGTCGACGATCTGGAACGCGGTGCCGCCGTCGCCGATGATCCGGCCCATGCCGATCGGCTCGCCCCCGTGGTGCAGGACCACGCCGTACCAGGTGTTGGGCAGGCCGATCGCGACGTCCTCGGGGGCCCGGTCGGAGAGGCCCGCGTCGGTGCGCAGGCGGCGGAAGACCTCGACGGTGGGGACGCCCGGGCGCAGCTCGTAAGGGCCATTCATGCTCTTCATGCATTACATCGTACAGGTCGGGTGGGACGGATCCCGTGCCCGGCGCGTATGCCCGAATCCTCCGGTCCGCCGCCACCCGTCCGTACGGCGATCATCCTTGACGGAGCGTCGGCGGGTGGCGGAAAGCCCGGATCCGCACCCCGGAGACCCCGGGGGGGGAGGTGCCCGAAGGCGGCCGGAGGTTCCGCCGTACCATGTCCGACCTGTGGGTTTCGTCGGGGTGTGGAGGGGGCGGGCGGGTGGCCAGGGTCGAGTGGGCCGGTGGGCTGGGACGGCTGGTGGGGGCGGCGGCCGGGCTGGGAGAGGCGGGCCGGCAGGCGGTGCTGCGCGGCGGACGGTCCGCGGCGGGCGGGCGGTGGGCGCTGGCGGCCCTGGGCTCGGTGGCCCCGCCGCCGGTGCCGGCCACCGAGCCGTGGAAGCTGTCGCTGGGCACGCTGATCGGCCGTCACCCCCGTACCCCGGCCGTGGTGCACAAGCTGCTCGGGCTGCTCGACGGCTACGGCGCGGTACACCTGGGGCCGGTGCGGGTCGGTTTCGACGGTGAGGAGGTCGAGTGGGACAAGGTCGTCGAGATCCGGACCCGCAACGCCTTCGAGGTGCTGACCACCAGCGCCCTGGAACAGGACGTGGACCGCATCCGCGAGTTCCTCCCGCCGGTGCCCGGCCGCAAGTGGGCGGTCACCAAGGCGGGTGAGGCGCTGGCCACGGTCGTCCTCGCGGCGCTCGAACGCGGCTCGGTCGACCAGCGGCTGGACGAGCTGACCGTTCCGGCCCAGATCGTCCACCGCGGTCTGCTCGGCCGGCCGCGCACCCTGGACGCGGGCTGCTTCGCGGCCGCCGTGCTGGTGATCGTCGGACAGGCGGGGGAGAGCCTGATCGCGACCGCCCGGCAGCGGGGCATCCCGGTCCGGCCCGCCGACGCGGCGACCGAGGCGGACCGGGCGGAGCACGTCGCGGTGCTGCGCGAGCGCACCGACGCCGTCGCCCGGCTGCTGGGCCGGATCGAGCGGAGCGACCCGGAGCGGCCCGAGCAGCTGGAGCGGCCGGAGCAGCTGGATCAGCCGGAGCAGTCGGGGGAACTGCCGGCGGTCTCCCTGGACAAGGCCCCGCCCGCCGCGGCCCCGGGCCCGGCCGGGCCGGAGCCCCGCCCGGCGGGATGATCCGATTGTCGGACGGCGTTGCGAGGACGATGGGGGAGCAGCCCGAGGCGGCGGACGTGACGGCAGTGACCGGAACGGTGTTCCGGGGTGAGGAGCTGCCCGCGAGCGAACGCTTCGACTGCTGGCGGGAGTTGCTGGAACGGACCCGGGCCTGCGAGGCGACCAGCGCCCATGCCGGCGACTTCCGGGCCGAGCTGCGGCGAGCCGAGCTGGGCGAGGTGGTCCTGCTCGGGACGTCGTTCCCGTCGGTGCGCTTCCGGCGGACGGAGCGCATGGTACGGCGGGCCGACACAGGGGTCTACCACCTGTCGTTCCTCCAGCAGGGCACCATGGCGCTGACCCGCGGGGCCGGCCGGACGGAGACGCTCGAGCCGGGCTCCCTGCACCTGGTGGACAGCTCGCACCCGTACGACCTGCGGACCTTCGGCGGCCCGACCGCCGGGAGCACGGTCCCCCGGCTCTCCGGGGTCGGCATCGACTTCCCGGCCGAGCTGCTGCCGCTGCCGCCGCACCGGCTGCGCGACCTGCTCGGCCGCGCCTTCGACGCCCGGGAGGGCTCGGCGGCGCTGCTGTCGCAGTTCCTGGTCGGACTGGACCGGCAGGCGACGGTACTGAGACCGGCCGAGGCGGCCCGGCTGGGGACGATCGTGGTCGACCTGGTCGCCGCCTGGGTCGCCGGGGAGCTGGAGGCCGAGGCGGCCGTGCCGGAGGAGACCCGGCACCGGGCGCTGGCGGAGGCGGTGCGCGCCTTCGTCCGGCGCAACCTCGCCGACCCCGACCTCACCCCCGCGACGATCGCCGCCGCCCACCACGTCTCCGTCAGCCATCTGCACCGGGTCTTCACCCGGCACGCGCCGGACGGCGAGACCCTCGCCGCCTGGATCCGGGCCCAACGCCTGGAGCGCGCCCGCCGCGACCTCGCCGACCCCGCCCGGCGCACCACCCCGGTGCACGCGGTGGCCGCCCGCTGGGGCTTCCTCCGGGCCGACGATTTCAGCCGCGCCTTCCGGGCCGCGTACGGGCACCCGCCCCGGGAACACCGTCAACGGGCGCTGGCCGAACGGGCGGCCGAGGGCGAGTGAGGCCGGGCGGGCCGGGTGCGGGCGGGTGCGAGCGCGGGCCTGGCCTGGTGAGCGGCGGCCCGGCGGTGCTACTCGGAGCGAGCGGCCCGCCGGGGTGCCCGGTGGTGGTGGCCGGAGGAGCCCTGGCCGTCACGGTCGGTGGCGGTCCGGGCGCCGCCCCCGGCGCTCCGGGCACTGCCGCCGCCGCTCCGGCCACCGCCGGAGCCGGAGCCGGAGGAGGGACGCCCGTACCGACCGTGACCGGCCGACGGGCCGCGTCGCGGCCGCTCGACCACGGGATCGGGAACGGTGACGGGCACGCCGCTGGGCACCCGGGCCCCGGTGATCCGGGCCAGGTCCTCGTCACCGGCGGTGACCCTGGTGGTGACGGGCGTGATCCCGGCGGTGCTCATCATCCGGACCGCCCCGCGGCGCTGCTTGGGCAGCACCAGCGTGACGACGGTGCCGGACTCGCCGGCCCGGGCCGTGCGCCCGCCCCGGTGCAGGTAGTCCTTGTGGTCGGTCGGCGGTTCCAGATTGACGACGAGGTCGAGACCGTCGATGTGGATGCCCCGGGCGGCGACGTTGGTCGCGATCAGCGCGGTCACCTCGCCGGTGCGGAACTGCTCCAGGGTGCGGGTGCGCTGCGCCTGGAGCTTGCCGCCGTGCAGGGCCGCGGCCTTCACCCCGTTCGCCAGCAGCTCCTCCACCAGCCGGTCCGCGCCGTCCTTGGTCTCGGTGAACATGATCACCCGGCCGTCGCGGGAGGCAATGTGGGCGATCGTGGCGCCCTTGTCGTAGTTCTGCACGTGCAGCACGTGGTGCTCCATGGTGCCGACCGTCCCCTCGGCCGGGTCCACCGAGTGGGTGACCGGGTCCTCCAGGAAGCGGCGCACCAGGCCGTCGACGCCGCGGTCCAGGGTCGCGGAGAACAGCATCGTCTGGCCGGCCCGGTCCACCTGGTCGAGGAGCTCGGTGACCTGCGGCAGGAAGCCCATGTCGGCCATCTGGTCGGCCTCGTCGAGCACCGTGACGCCGACCTGGTCCAGCCGGCAGTCGCCGCGCAGGACGAGGTCCTTGAGCCGGCCGGGGGTGGCCACCACGATCTCCGCCCCCCGGTTCAGCGTCCAGGCCTGGCGGCTGAGCGACGTCCCGCCGACCACGGTCGCCGTGCGCAGCCGTACGGCGCGTGCGTACGGGGTGAGCGCCTCGGTGACCTGCTGGGCGAGTTCGCGGGTGGGGACCAGCACCAGGACCAGCGGGCAGCGCGGCTCGGCCCGGCGTCCGGCGGTGCGGGCGAGCGCGGCGAGGCCGTACGCGAGGGTCTTGCCCGAGCCGGTGCGGCCCCGGCCGAGGACGTCGCGGCCGGCCAGCGAGCTGGGCAGCGTCGCGGCCTGGATCGGGAACGGCGTGGTGACGCCCTGACCGGTCAGCGTCGACAGCAGCGGCTGCGGCAGGTCCAGCTCGGTGAAGGACTCGACCGCCGGCAGCGCCGGGGTGGTGCTCGCCGGAAGCGCCGACTCGCCCTCTCCGGCGGGGCCTTGGGGCGTGTTCCGGCCGGCGGGGCGGCGGCCCCGGAAGGGCCGGCCGACGGAGTGGGAACCGGTGGTGGAGCCGATGTCCGAGTCTCGGTAGGAGGAGCGACCGGAACGGGTCATGCGGGAACCTTCCTCAGGGCGGCACGTCACGAGGAAGGCTCCGGTGGCGCGGGGCGCAGGGGAGACCGCAGGGAACGGGCCGGACGTGTGACGGGCGGAGCGGGGACGGTCGGACCGTGCGGGGTACGTCGCCGCAGTCGGCCCTCACCGCGGAGGGGCGGGTGCGCAGAACCTCGAACCGTGGGCGGTCGCGGCAGGGAAACGCAGAGGGGCCCGCACCGGGCATGTACGCGGTGCGGACCCCTCACCACCAGGCAGGTACCCTGGCGGGTGAACTACAGCGGGCGAATGTTCTCGGCCTGCGGGCCCTTCTGGCCCTGCGTCACGTCGAACTCGACCTTCTGGCCCTCAAGCAGCTCACGGAAGCCATTGGCGTTGATGTTCGAGTAGTGGGCGAAGACGTCCGGGCCGCCACCCTCCTGCTCGATGAAGCCGAAGCCCTTCTCCGAGTTGAACCACTTCACAGTGCCATTAGCCATTAAAAGTCTCCTTCAAGGGACTGTCCGAAGCGCGCACGGTGCGGGCTTCGAGTCACCGCATGAAGTGCCCACCGGGGAAGAGCCGGGGAACGAAAAATGCGCCTGCAAGATCAGCAGGCGCACACAAAGTTCATGGGAACCACTACTGCAACTAAGTCGACTGTAGCAGGCCGCCGCCCGCGGTGTCGGCACTTTTCGCGACGACGTCGAAATCGTGACGTCGAAATGGGTCCGTACCCGTGGTGCTGCGGCGCATACTGAATGACAAATGACGAATTTTTCAGCAGGTCGCCGCCCCCTGCCCACCAGCCCCTTCAAGCCCCGGACTGAGGCGCCACGCAAGCACTTCGCCGTCGGGGACCGGGTCACCCACGACGGGTTCGGCCTCGGCCGGGTCATCGCCGTCGAAGGTGACGGAGACATCGCGGTGCTCGTCGACTTCGGATCGCGCCAGGAACGCATCCCCCAGCCGTACACCGCGATGTTCCGGCTCTGACCCCGGCGCCCCGCCCCTGGAAGGGGTGACCGCCCGCGCGGGGCCCCCGCGCGGGCTCCCCGCTGGGGGCCGGGGTCAGCTCGGGCGGCTGGCGGCCAGCAGGCCGTGCAGGAGCGGCAGCAGCTCCTCGGGGTCGGCCGCCGCGAGTTCGCTGAACGCCCCGCTGGAGCGGGCCAGCACGACCCCGGCGAAGGCGGCCGCGGCGAGCTCGGCCCGCAGCTGCGGCCGGTCCACCCGTTCGGCGGTGAAGCGCTCGCGCAGCGGGTCCACCACCCGCTCGTACAGGTAGCTGCGGGAGGCCTGCTGCACCTCGGTGTTGTCGCCGGGCAGCACCGCGGACTGGAAGGACGGGCCGGGGCCGCGCTGGGTGAGCCGCACCAGCAGGGTGCGCAGCCGTTCCTCCTCCAGCAGGTCGGCCGGGGTCTCGTTGCCGAGTTCGAGCCGGACGGTGGCCAGGTAGAGCTGGGTCTTGCCGCCGAAGTACCGGGCGATCAACGCCGGGTCGACACCGGCCCGTTCGCCGATCTCCCGGGTGGTGGTGCGGTCGTAGCCGCGTTCGGCGAAGAGCTCCAGGGCCGCCTGGACCAGCAGTTCGCGGCTGCGGGCGGCGTCCCGGCGGCGCGGGGGCGCGGGCTCCGTACGGCCTTCGGCGTCTCCGGCCCGGTCGGGGGCGCCGGACGACGCGGTCACCGTTCGGCCCCCGCCCGCAGCACGGGTACCTCGCCCTCGCCGGCCACGGCGTCGGCGATGCTCTCTTCCACCATCAGCTCCTCGTCCACTCGCACCCCGTTCCGGGCGGCGGCCGCGGCACTGACCCGCGGCAGGACGATCGTAGTCAGACCGATCACCACCCAGACCGCACAGCCGATCAGCGCGGCGTCCCGGTAGCCGCTGTCGGCGGGCAGCAGTTGCCCGGGCGCGGTGTGCGCCTGGAGCACGGCGCCGCACAGCGCGCTGCCGGTGGAGTACCCGATGGTGCGCAGCAGTTGGTTGAAGCTGACCGCGCTGCCGACCTCCTGGGCGGGCACGGCGGCGACGATCAGACCCGGCATCACGGCGAAGGTGCAGCCCACCCCGAGTCCGGCGATCCCCATCACCACCAGGTGTTCCCACAGCTGGTCGCGGGCGAGGAGGAAGACCAGCATCGAGACGAGCGAGACGCCGCAGCCGATCGGCAGGACGAGGGCGGAGGAGGTGCGTCGGGTGAGGACGGGCACCATCTTGCTGGACAGCAGGCTGACCGCGGAGAAGGGCAGCAGCACCAGCCCGGCGACCACGACGGAGGCGCCCAGGCCGTAGCCGGTGCCGGTCGGGGTCTGGACGTAGCGGATCACCAGGGAGATCAGCAGGTACATCCCGACGCCCGCGACCAGGCCGGCCACGTCGGCGCTCAGCACCACGGGGTTGCGCAGGCTGCGCAGGTCGACCAGCGGGTGGGCGGTGCGCAGTTCGTGCCGGATCCAGGCGGCGAGCAGCAGCAGCGACAGCGCGGCCACCGTCCACAGCCGGCCGGAGGCCCAGCCCCAGCTCTCGCCCTCGCTGAGCACCAGCAGCAGGCCGACCAGGGCGAGGCTGAGCAGGACGGTGCCGGGCACGTCGAGCGGCCGCCGTTCGCGGTGCTTCGCCGGGGGCAGCACCAGCACGGCCAGCAGCAGGGCCAGGCCGCTGATCACCGCGCCGAACCAGAAGCCCGCGTGGATGCCGAAGGACTGGGCGATCAGCCCGGTGATCGGGTAGCCCAGGCCGACGCCGGCCACGGTGGTGATGGACAGCAGTGCGACCGCCGAGCGGGAGGCCGCGGCGGGCAGCGCGTCCCGGGCGGTGGCGATGGCCAGCGGGGTGAGGCCGACGCCGACGCCCTGGAGCGCGCGGCCGGCGATCAGCCACCAGAAGCCGAGCGGCAGCGCGGCCAGCACGCTGCCGAGCACGACCACGGCGGCCGCCGCCAGGGTGACCGTACGGCGGTCCGGGCCGTCGCCGAGGCGGCCGAGCACCGGGGTGGCGATCGCGCCGACCAGCATGGTGATGGTCAGTGACCACTGGGCCTCGGCGAGCGAGACGTGGTCGACGGCGGCGATGGTCGGGATCATCGGGGCGCCGAGGCTGCTGATCACCGCCACCACGGCGCTGAGGAACACCAGGACGGGCACCAGGGCCCGCTCACGTCGCGTCGACAGGCCCGTCGGGGTCTCCATGGACGCGCCCTCCCTTGTCACAGATCGAGAGATCGAACCGGGGAGCGGGATGCGGCCCCGGGCACCCCGGGGCAGAGCTGACCGAGGGATGTCACCAGTCGATGTCATCAGCTGATGTCTTCACATGATGACATGGCTGGCGAGGGTTGCGGGAGCGGGGTCCGAGCGGGCCCCGTGCCGGGGCCGTCCGGGTGATAGCCCGGTCCGGTCCGGGCGGCTTCACCGGGAGCGCTCGGTACGGGTGGTTGGCTGTCCGGCGGGCTGCGGCCGACCGGTCGTCGACGCCGAACGGAGCGTCGGCGCACGCCCGTTCCCTTCCCGGTGGCAGGCGGCCGACGAGCCGCGCCGCCCCGCGGATTCCCGGGCGACTGGAGGTGGTCGGTGGACACGGCGCACAACGGTGACGAACCGCCGGGGAAGCGGCCCCGACGGCTGGGCGCTGCGCTGGGCTCCCTCGGCCGGGCCGTCGGGCGCGGCCGCGCCGTGGTCACCGCCCGGGTGTCCGGCTCGGCGGCGGCGCTCGCCGAGCGGCTCGGCCGGTTGCCCGCGCCGCCCGGACCGTTCCGGCCCCGGTTCTGGCGCAGCCCGATCCGCGGGCCCTGGCTGACCTCGGTGTTCGGGCTGGTGCTGCTGCTCGGGATCCCGGTGCTCTTCGTGACCGGCGCCCTCTCGTACGCCGCCTACAACCCCGACCTCGACCCGCTCAACGACCAGACGCCGGACAAGGGCGTGCTCGGCTTCTACCTGTTCGACTGGCCGACCGATCCGTCCTGGCTGTACCGGCTCACCCAGGGCGTGCACGTGACCCTCGGCGTCGTCCTGGTGCCGGTCCTGCTGGCCAAGCTGTGGTCGGTGATCCCCAAGCTGTTCGAGTGGCCGCCGGCGCGCAGCGCGGCCCACGCGCTGGAGCGGCTGTCGCTGCTGATGCTGGTCGGCGGTGCCGTCTTCGAGTTCGCCACCGGCATCCTCAACATCCAGCTGCACTACGTCTTCCCGGGCTCCTTCTACACCCTGCACTTCTACGGCGCGTGGGTGTTCATCGCCGCGTTCGCCGTCCACGTCGCGCTCCGGCTGGGCCGGATGGTCCGCGCCCTGCGGTCCCGCTCGCTGCTGGTGGAGCTGCGCACCGGCCGCATCGGCACCCGGCCCGAACCCCCGGACGCCGACGGGCTGGTGGCGCCCGAGCCCGCCCCGCCGACGATCGCCCGCCGCGGGGCGCTCGCGCTGGTCGGCTCCGGATCCCTGGCACTGCTGGTGGTCACCGCGGGGCAGAGCATCGGCGGCCGGCTGCGCGGCACCGCCCTGCTGGCGCCGCACAACCGGGACCGGGACTCCGGGCCGAACGGCTTCCAGGTCAACAAGACCGCGGCCGCCGTCGGCGTCACGGCCGCGATGGTCGGGCCGGACTGGCGGCTGGAGCTCCACGGCAGCGGGCCCGCCCGGGTGTTCACCAGGGAGCAGCTGCTCGCCCTGCCGCAGCGCTCCGCCCGGCTGCCGATCGCCTGCGTGGAGGGCTGGTCCACCGAGGACCAGCACTGGAGCGGACTGCCGCTCGCCGACCTCGCCGCCCTGGCGGGACTGCCCGACGCCGCCAACGTCCTGGTGGAATCGGTCCAGCCGCCCGGCCCGTACACCTCCGTGGTGCTGCGGGGCAACCAGATCTGCGACCCCCGCTCGCTGCTCGCCCTGCGCGTCAACGGCGCCGAGCTCTCGCTCGACCACGGCTACCCCGCGCGGATCATCGTCCCGGCCAACCCCGGTGTGAACAACACCAAATGGGTCGGCCGCCTCACCTTCCGGACGGGGCCGGCATGACCGGGCCGAGGAGCCGCCGGGCGGCCTTCACCCGCTGGTACGGCGCCGGACCGCTGCGCCTGCTGGCGCTGCTCGCCTCCCTCGCCCTGACCGGCTACGCGGTCGAGCGGCTGGTGACGGTCCGGCCGCTCGCGGTGGCGGTCTGGTTCGTCGGCGCCGCCGTCGCCCACGACCTGATCCTGCTCCCGCTGTACTCGCTGGCCGACCTCTCGGCCCGGTCCGTGCTGCGCCACCGAGCCGTGCCGGCGC
Organism: Kitasatospora sp. NPDC029367; assembly: GCF_055569135.1. Classification (NCBI taxonomy): domain Bacteria; kingdom Bacillati; phylum Actinomycetota; class Actinomycetes; order Kitasatosporales; family Streptomycetaceae; genus Kitasatospora; species Kitasatospora sp. NPDC029367. The sequence goes on along the minus strand of NZ_JBVHYH010000040.1, from coordinate 34,517 downwards.
CGACGGTGGGCTGGATCAACTTCCTCCGGGTCCCGGCGTTCCTCTCCGGTCTGCTGCTGCTCGTCTGGTTCCCGCTGGTCCTCGACCTCTCCGCGCCCTACCCGGGTGCCACCGGGCTCTCGGAGGGGGTCTACCTCGGCCGCTGGCTCGCCGCCACCGCCGCCCTGTTCGGGGCCTCCGCCCTCGCCCTCGCGGTCACGCTGCGCCGCGCCCGGCGTCGGGGCGCCCGCGACGTTCGGGAACCGTAAGCAGGCGCCTCGCCCTACCCGTCCCGGTCCGCTCCTACATTGGTCGGGATCGGACTCCCGAGGAGAGGTTGACGAAGGTGACGGTGCATCAGGAGGGCCCCCGGGCCGAACTGGGCGTGATCGGCGGTTCGGGGTTGTACGCGCTGCTGGAGGAGGTGGCGGAGGTGCGGGTGGAGACGCCGTACGGTCCGCCGAGCGACGCGGTGTTCGTGGGGGAGGTGGCGGGGCGCCGGGTGGCGTTCCTGCCGCGGCACGGGCGGGGGCACGGAGTGCCGCCGCACCGGATCAACTACCGGGCGAACCTGTGGGCGCTGCACTCGCTGGGGGTGCGGCAGGTGCTGGGGCCGTGCGCGGTGGGCGGGCTGCGGGCGGAGTACGGGCCCGGCACGCTGCTGGTGCCGGACCAGTTCGTGGACCGGACCTCGGGGCGGGTGCAGACCTTCTACGACGGCCGGCCGTTGCCGGACGGCTCGGTGCCGGGGGTGGTGCACGTGTCGATGGCCGATCCGTACTGTCCGGCGGGGCGGGCGACGGTGCTGGGGGCGGCGCGTTCGGCGGCGTGGGAGCCGGTGGACGGCGGCACGCTGGTGGTGATCGAGGGCCCGCGGTTCTCCACCCGGGCGGAGTCGCGCTGGTTCGCCGCCAACGGCTGGTCGGTGGTCGGGATGACCGGGCACCCCGAGGCCGTGCTGGCGCGTGAACTCGGGCTCTGCTACAGCTCGTTGGCGCTGGTCACCGACCACGACGCCGGGGTGGGGAGCGGCGAGGGAGTCACCCATGCCGAGGTGCTGGAGGTCTTCGCCGGGAACGTCGACCGGCTGCGCGCCGTCCTGTTCAAGGCCCTGGAGGCCCTCCCGGTCGACCGGGACTGCCCCTGCCCGCACGCCCTGGACGGCCTGACCACCGGTCTGCCCGGTGTCCCCGGTGCCTGACCGCCCGGCGCTCACCCGGACCCTGCCCTGCGCCGCCGCCCTCGCCGCCCTGGTCGCCGCCCTCGCGGGCACCGTGACCGGTGGCGGCACGCTCGCCGACCGGGCGCCGCTGCACGACTGGTACGCCCTGGACGCCGCGCTCTTCGCCCTCGCCCTGCTCCTGCTGCGGCGGGTGGCGGAGCGCCGGGTGGCGCCGCTCGTGCTGGTAGGGAGCGTGCTGGTCGCCGCCGTCGGGCTGCTCGCGCCGCCTCGCACCAGCGACGACGCCTACCGCTACGTGTGGGACGGGCGGGTCCAGGCCGCCGGCATCTCCCCGTACGCCCACGCCCCGGACGACCCGGCGCTGCTGCGGCTGCGCGACCCCGGCCTGTTCCCCGCCGGGGGCGACTGCACGGCCTGGGACGAGCACCGGACCGCGGCCGGGGACTGCACCCGGATCAACCGGCCCGCCGTGCACACCATCTACCCGCCGGTCGCCGAGGCCTGGTTCCTCGCCGAGCACCCCTTCGGCGGCGGGGTGCGCGGGGTGCAGGTCGGCGGCGCCCTGCTGGCGGTCGCCACCACCGCCCTGCTGCTGCGGCGTGGTCGGCGGGCGGCGCTCTGGGGCTGGTGCCCGGGTGTGACGGTGTGGGCCGTCAACGACGCCCATGTCGACACCCTCGGCGCGCTGCTCATGGTGGCCGGGCTCGGCTGCGCCGCCCGCCGCCGGGCCGGGCCCGCCGGCGCCCTGCTCGGAGCGGCGGTGGCGACCAAGCTGCTGCCCGCACTGGCCCTGCCCGGGGCGTTCTCGGGCCTGCTCGCCCGGCGGCCCGCCAAGCGCGACCTGGTGCTGCTCGCGGCGGCCCTCGGCACCTTTGCCGTGGTCTACCTCCCGTACGTCGCGGCCTCCGGCGTCGGCGTCCTGGGCTACCTGCCCGGCTACCTGCGGGAGGAGGGGTACGAGCAGGGCCATCTGGAGCGCTTCGGCCTGGTGCGGGCGGTGCTGCCGGACCGCTGGGCGCCGTGGGCGGCCGCCCTGGTGCTGGCCGCGGTGGTGCTCTGGGTGCTGCGCCGGGGCGACCCGGACCGCCCCTGGCGGGGCGCGCTGCTGGTGACCGGGACGGCCCTGCTGCTGGTCGCGCCCAGCTACCCCTGGTACGGGCTGCTGGTGGTGGCCCTGGTCGGGCTGGACGGGCGGTGGGAGTGGCTGGCCGTCCCCGCCGCCGGGCAGGTGCTCTACCTGGTGGGCGGCGAGGACGCCCAACGCACCGCGTACGGTGCCGCGCTGGCCTGCGTACTGGCCGTCCCGGCGCTGCGTGCACTGGCCGGGGTGTTGGGGCCCGTCCTGGGATCGCGACCGGTGCGCGAGGGCGGGCCGGAGATGACGAAAGTCTGACGGGACGCCCCCGCCACTGGCCCCGGACCGGTCCGACCTGGTCGAATCCTCCCGTGGACAGTACAGACGAAGACGGCCGGGGCACCCCGGTCGGGCGCCGGGTGGTGCTCGGCCTGCTCGGCCTCGGCGCACTCGGCGTGGCCGCCGGGCCGTTCCTCCAGCGGGTGGAGTCCGGGCTGGCGGAGCGCGACCCGAGCGGCCTGTCCGGGCTGCTGCCCGGCAACAACGGCTTCCGCTACTACTCGGTGGTGACCTCCGTCCCCGAGCGGACCGCCGCCGACTACACCCTCACCGTGGGCGGCCTGGTCGAGCGCCCCGCCACCCACCGGCTCGCCGACCTCCAGGCCATGCCGCAGCGGCGGCTGGTCAAGGACGTCCAGTGCGTCACCGGCTGGCGGGTGCCGGACACCCCGTTCGAGGGCGTGCCGCTGGCCCACCTGCTGGACGCCGCCGGGGTGCGGCCGGGCGCGAAGGCGGTGCGCTTCGACTGCTTCGACGGCGCGTACAGCGAGAGCCTCACCCTCGAACAGGCCCGGCGCGACGACGTGCTGGTCGCGCTGCGCCTCCAGGACAAGCCGATCAGCCACGACCACGGCGGGCCGGTGCGGCTGTACGTCGCGCCGATGTACTTCTACAAGTCCGCGAAATGGCTCTCCGGGATCACCGTCACGGACTCCGTCCAGCCGGGGTACTGGGAGGGCAACGGATACGACGTCGACGCCTGGGTCGGCCGGTCGAACGGGCGGGACGATGCACCGACGAGCTGAACTGGTCCTGCGCTTCACCCGGGCCGAGCGCTGGGTGCACCGCACCTCCGCCGCGCTGATGGGCGTCTGCCTGGCCACGGCCGCCTGCCTCTACCTGGGGCCGCTGGCCGTGCTGGTCGGCAACCGGCCGCTGGTGGTCACCGTGCACGTCTGGTGCGGCCTGGCCCTGCCGGTGCCGCTGCTGCTCGGGCTCGCCTCCCGGGCGCTGCGCGCCGACTTCTCCCGGCTGAGCCGCTTCACCCCGGCGGACCGGCAGTGGCTGCGCGCCCTCCGGGCCCGGGCCGGGCACCGACCGGCGGGCAAGTTCAACGCCGGGCAGAAGCTGTACGCCCAGTGGACGCTCGGCTCGATGCTGGTGATCGTCGGCACCGGCCTGCTGATGTGGCTCACCCACCTCGCCCCGCCGGCCTGGCGGATCGGCGCCACCTTCGTGCACGACTGGCTGGCCGCCGCCATCGCCGTGGTGATCGCCGGGCACGTCCGGATGGCCTGGCGGGACCGCGAAGCACGCCTCGGGATGCGCACCGGCCTGGTCGAGCGCGCCTGGGCCGAGCGTGAGCACCCGCAGTGGCGGCCCGCCCCGCCGGAGCCGGTGCGGACCGCTGCCGGGGACCCGCGGGAGTAGCCCACCTCACCTCAGCCCACCTCACCTCACCTCACCGCCCCGCCGCAGGCCGCCCCGGTCGCGGCAGGGGCAGCAGCAGCCCCCAGACGTCGCGTTCGGCCGTGGCCGACCAGACCATGTCCCCGTGGCCGTAGTCCGGCACCACCCGGTAGTCGACCTCGGCGCCGCCCCGGGCGATCAGCCGGGCGCCGAGGTCGTGGTCCCCGCGGCCGAACTCGGCGTTCAGCCAGACCACTTCGGCCCGGGTCGCCGCCCAGTCGAGCAGGTCGGGGTCGGCCCGGCCGGCCCAGAGCGCCGCCAGGTCGCGCAGCAGCGCGGTGGGCTGGAGGCCACTGCCGAGCCGGGCGACCGCCTGCTGCCAGACCGGGAGCGGGGAGTGGGCCAGGGCGAAGCGGTCCTCGGCGGGGGCTGCGCCGAAGGTGTAGCTGCCGGTGCTGTGGCCGCGGTGGTGGATCCAGTTGGTCGGGCCGGGCAGGTCCCGGGTACGGATCAGCGCGTAGTGCAGCAGCCCGAGGTTGCTGAACGGCGCCCCGCCGTCCACCGGCCGGGGCAGCCCGCTCGGGGCGTCCGGGGCGGCGGCAGCGCGGGCGAACAGGCCCTTGAGCCCGGGGTCGACGGTCCACTCGCCCGCCGCCAGCCGCTGTTCGAGCAGCTGGTGCAACTCCTCGGCGCGGGACAGCAGTTCCGGATCGCGCTGCGGGTCGTACGGGCCGGTGGTGTCGAGCACCAGCACCCGCCGCGGGCCCTCGCCGCCGATCCGGGCGGCGGTGGCCAGGGCGAGCGCGGCCCCGGCCGAGTGGCCGAGCAGCTCGTACGGCAGGCCGGTGACGGAGCCGGCGGCGGCGACGACCCGTTCGAGGTCCGCCCGCTGTCCGTCCAGGCCCCAGTCGGCGCACCGGGGGCCGATCCGGTCGGGGGTCAGCGCGTCCTCGCGCGGGGTGGTGCCGAGCACCAGGCAGCCGTGGTCGGCGAGGAAGCGGGCCAGGCTGCGGCCCTGGGCGGTGCAGTAGTTGGCGGCGACGTTGAGGCCGCCGCCCGGCAGCAGGTGGACGACCCGGTCCGCCGTACGCGGGTCGCCGAGGACGTCGACGGTGAGCTGGTCCCCAGGCCCGACCGGGACGGTGAGCCGGTGGTGGTCGCGGTCGACCCGTGCGACCGCCGTGCCACCGCACCCGAGTGCCGCTGCCAACTCCCCGACGATGCCGCTGCCCACCGCTGCCCCCTCCTGTGCCCGGCCGCCCAGCCGCCCGGTACGCCCGCGGTGCGCACCAGTGTGACGCATCCTCCGGACGGGCCCGAGGGCCGGCCGCCCCTTGCCCGGGCGGCTCAGCCCTTGCGCAGGGCGAGGAAGCGGCGGCCGTGCGAGGTCCAGCGCTCCGCCTCCGTCAGGCCCGCGGCCCGGGAGCGCCGCAGGGTGGCGGCCGTGCCGAGCCGGGCCCAGGGGAAGGCCGGGCCGAGCCGCCCGTCCGGCCCCTCCACCCGGACCACGGCCCGCTCGTCCACCTCCTCCGGCTCCACCTCCACCAGCAACAGCCCGTCCGGGGCGAGGAGTTCGGCGCTCCGGCGGAGCAGTGCGTCCGGGTCGCCGCCGATGCCCAGGTTGCCGTCGGCGAGCAGGGCGGCGCCCCAGCGGCCCTCGGCGGGCAGCCGGTCGAACACCGAGCGGCAGAGCGCCGCGCCGCCGAGGCCCACCGTGCGGGCCACCGCCGCCCTGGTCACGTCCACACCGAGCGCGGGCACCCCGAGGGCGAGCAGCTCCGCGACCAGGCGGCCGGGGCCGCAGCCGAGGTCCAGGACGGGCGCGGCGAGCCGGGCACAGCGCCGCAGCAGGCTGTGGTCGGCTCCGGCCGCCGGGGCGCACCAGCGCTCGATGTCCAGGTGCAGCCGCCGGCCGTCCTCGCGGCGCAGCCAGAGCGGGCCGAAACCGGTGCGGACGGCCTCGGCGAAGGGGTCGTCCACCCAGGGCGCGGCGAGGCTCAACCCGCCACCTCCGGAACGGAGTCGAGGGCGCGCAGCCGGGCGGCGAAGCGGCTGCGCGGGGCCTGCGCGGCGACCAGCCGGGCGTCCTCGACGGTGTCCACGTCGGTCAGCCCGGGCAGCCGGTGGACGGTCAGGCCGGCCTCCGCCAGGCGGTGCAGCAGAGCCGCGCCGGTGCCGGGGGTGGACATCGGCACGCCGTGCAGCAGCCGGGCCGCCAGCCGCTCGCTCGGCCGGGCCAGGCCCAGCGCCCAGAACCCGCCGTCGGCCGCCGGGCCGAACCAGGCGTCCACGCCCGGCCGCCGGGCGGCGGACAGCGGCTCGGCCAGCGCGGCCGGGTCCAGCTGGGGGGTGTCCATGCCGACCAGCAGCGCCGGGGCGTCCGGGGCCAGCCGGGCGGCGTGGGCGAAGGCGGCGGCCAGCCGGCGGTCCAGGCCGCCGGTGCACTGGGGGACGACCTCCCAGCCCGGCGGCAGCCAGCCGCCCGGCTCGCCGTCCAGGACCAGCAGCCGCCGGCCGGCGGGCATCGCGGTCAGGGCGTCCAGGGTGTCGGTCAGGGCCGCCTCGGCCAGCGCCGCGGCCTGCGCGGGGGTGCAGGGCGGGGTGAGCCGGGTCTTCACCCGGCCGGGCACCGGCGCCTTGGCGATCACCAGCAGGGTCGGCGGCGGCGCGGCCAGGACGGCACGCATGTCGCGGACGGCCTGCCGGGTGCCGCGCAGGGTGCCGGTCACCTTGGAGCGGCCCGCGCGCGGCAGGTAGTCGACCGGGGTCTCGGCGATCCGCAGCCCGGCGGCCGAGGCCGCGAGGACCATCTCCAGCGGGTAGCCGGAGCGCCGGTCGCCGAGCCCGAGGGCCAGCAGCCGCTCGCGGCGGGCTGCCCGCATCGGGCCGAGGTCGTGCAGCGGGGCGCCGGTCCGCGCCCGCAGCCGCCGGGCCAGCACGGCGTTGGCGAGCCGGGCGTGCACCGGCCAGGCGCCGGCGGTGGCCGGTCGGCGGCGGCCGAGGACCAGGTCGGCCGTGCCGGCCAGCACCGGTCCGGTGACCCGGGGGAGTTGGGCGGGGTCGAGCGAGCCGTCGCAGTCCATGAAGCAGACCAACTCGGCGGTGGCGGCGCGCAGCCCGGCGTGGCAGGCGGCGCCGAAGCCGCGCCGGGGCTCCTCGACCACGGTCGCGCCGAGGGAGCGGGCCAGGTCGGCGGAACCGTCGCGCGAACCGTTGTCCACCACGACGGCCCGCCAGCCGGCCGGGATGCGTCCGAGCACCCAGGGCAGGGCGGCGGCCTCGTCCAGACAGGGCAGCACGACGTCGACGACCGGGGCAAGGGGGAGGGGAGGAGTCACGCCGGTCACGCTAACCGCGCCCGGCGCCGTCGGAGCCGAGCCGCGCCCTTACGGAAGTACGACGTCGGGGCGGTGCGCCCCGTTCGGGGGACGGCCGGGGCGCCGCCGCGCCGGGCGGGGGATCTTACGGAACTCGGACGTGTCGTCCGGGTGGCCGCCGGTGGCCGCCGTCGGCTCGTATCCTCGGCGAGGTGAACGAGAGCCCCACCGCCGCCGCACCGGCGCCCGCCGCCCCCGGCCCGGTGCCCGCCGCCGACCCGGAGCCCGCCGTTGGTCCGGCGCCCGCCGCCGGACCGACCCGGCCCGGCCGCATCCTGGTGGTCGACGACGACCCCACGGTGGCCGAGGTCGTCGCCGGCTACCTGACCCGCGCGGGCCACCACGTCGACCGAGCCGCCGACGGCCCCCAGGGCCTCGCCCTGGCCCGTACCGCCCCCCGGCCGGACCTGGTGGTCCTGGACCTCATGCTGCCGGGCATCGACGGCCTGGAGATCCTCCGCCGGTTGCGCACCGACCCGGACGGCGCCGAGCTGCCGGTCGTGCTGCTCACCGCCAAGGGTGACGAGACCGACCGGATCCTCGGGCTCGAACTCGGCGCGGACGACTACGTCACCAAGCCGTTCAGCCCGCGCGAACTGGTGCTGCGGGTCCAGTCGGTGCTGCGCCGCTCCCGCGCGGGCGCGGCGGGGGCGTCAGCCGGGCCGGGCGGCGGGCGGCTGGTCTCGGGCGACATCGCGCTCGACCCGCAGGCCCGCCGGGCGTACCGGGGCGGACGCGAACTGGCCCTGACCCTGCGGGAGTTCGACCTGCTGGCGTTCCTGCTCCGGCACCCGCACACGGTGTTCTCCCGGCAGGAGCTGATGGAGCGGGTGTGGGGCTGGGACTTCGGCGACCTCTCCACGGTGACCGTCCATGTGCGCCGGGTGCGCGAGAAGATCGAGGACGACCCGGCCGCGCCGAGGCTGGTCTCCACGGTGTGGGGCGTCGGCTACCGCTACGACCCGGCACCGGCCGAGGGCGCGCCCACCGGCGGGAAGGGCGGCCCGGCGTGAAGGACCTGCTGCTGATCGCGCTGTTCGCCGCGCTCGGCGCGGGCGGGGCGGGCCTGCTCGGCTGGGCGGCCGTCCGGCTGCTGCGCCGCCGCTCGCTCGCGCTGTCGCTGTTCAGCGTCGCCGCCGTGACCGTGCTGGCGGTCACCTCCGGGACCTTCGCGGTGGCCCAGGCGATGTTCCTGTCCCGGCACGACCTCGGGGTGGTGATCACGGTGCTGGCGATGGCCGCCGTGGTCTCGTTGGCCACCGCCGCGCTGCTCGGCCGTCAGGTGGTGGCCGGGAGCCGGGCGTTGACCGTGGCCGCCCGGACGGTCGGCAGCGATGCCGGGTTCGCCGCGCCCGAGCGCCCGCTCGGCCTGGAACTGGCCCAGCTCGGCGCCGAGTTGGCGGCCACCAGTGCCAGGCTGGCCGAGTCCAGGGCGCGCTCGCAGGCCCTGGACACCTCCCGGCGGGAGCTGATCGCCTGGATCTCGCACGACCTGCGTACCCCGCTGGCGGGCCTGCGCGCCATGGCGGAGGCCCTGGAGGACGGCGTCGCCGAGCATCCGGAGGAGTACCTGCGGCGGATGCGGACCGAGGTCGAACGGCTCACCGGGATGGTCGACGACCTCTTCGAGCTCTCCCGGATCCAGGCGGGCGCGCTGGCCCTGTCGGTGTCCCGGGTGTCCGTGTACGACCTGGTCGACGAGGCGCTCGCCGGGGCCCACCCGCTGGCCCGGCAGCGCGGGGTCCGGCTGGAGGGCGGGCAGGTCGCCGCCGAGCCCGTCGAGGTGGACTCCGGGGAGATCACCCGGGTGCTGGGCAACCTGCTGGTCAACGCGATCCGCTCGACCCCCGAGGACGGCGTGGTCGCCGTCTCCGCCCGCCGGGAGGCGGACGAGGTGGTGCTCGCCGTCACCGACGGCTGCGGCGGCATCCCGGAGCCGGACCTGCCCCGGGTGTTCGAGACGGGCTGGCGCGGCAGCGCCGCCCGCACCCCGCCGCCGGCCGGGCCGGACGGCGCCCGGGAACGGGGCCAGGGCGGGGCCGGGCTCGGGCTGGCCATCGTCCGGGGCATCGTGGAGGCCCACGCCGGGCAGGCCCGGGTCCGTAACGTCGCCGGGGGCTGCTGCTTCGAGATCGTCCTGCCGGCCGCCCGGGGCTGAGCGCCTCCGGGTGGGCGGTCACCCTGGGCGGCTCACTCTGGGTGGCCCCCTCGCCCGCGCTCGCCCGGAATCCCGCCCGGACGCGCTCAGGCGCTCAGGTGCGCTGCGCCGCCGCTGCGAACTCCACCATGCCGTCGGCGAAGCCCACCCGGGCCCGCCAGCCCAGCTCGGCGCGCAGCCGCGCGGAGTCCGCGGTGATGTGCCGGACGTCGCCGAGCCGGTACTGCCCGGTCACCACCGGCGCCGGCCCGCCGTGGGCGGCGGCCAGGGCCCCGGCCATCTCGCCGACCGTCCGGACCTCGCCGCTGCCCGTGTTGTACGCCCGCACGCTGCCCGGGGCCCGGTCGCCGACCGCCGTGAGCGCGGCCAGGTTGGCCGCCGCGACGTCCCGGACGTGGACGAAGTCCCGGCGCTGCCCGCCGTCCTCGAACACCCGCGGCGCCTCGCCCCGGGCCAGCGCCGAGCGGAACAGCGAGGCCACCCCCGCGTACGGGGTGTCGCGCGGCATCCCCGGGCCGTACACGTTGTGGTAGCGCAGCGTCAGGAGCCGGCCGCCGCAGGCGCGGGCCCAGGCTCCGGCCAGGTGTTCCTGGGCGAGCTTGGTGGCGGCGTAGACGTTGCGCGGGTCGGCGGGGGCGTCCTCGGCGACCAGGCCGGGGCGCAGCCCGGTGCCGCACTCGGGGCAGGGCGGCTCGAAGCGTCCGGCGTCCAGCTCGCCGGGGTGCCGGGGGCCGGGGGAGACCTCCCCGTGTTCGGGGCAGTGGTAGCGGCCCTCGCCGTAGACCACCATCGACCCGCCGAGGACGAGGCTGCGCACCCCCGCCCGGGCCATGGCGGCGAGCAGGACGGCGGTGCCCAGGTCGTTGCAGCCCGCGTAGGCGGGCGCGTCGTCGAGGTCCAGGCCGAGCCCGACCATGGCGGCCTGGTGGCAGACCGCGTCCACCCCGGCCAGCGCGGCCTCGACCGCCTCCGCGTCCCGGACGTCCCCGTGCCGGAAGTCGACGCCGTCCGGCAGCGGGGGCACCGCCCCGGTGGGGTGGACGGCGGGCAACAGCGCGTCCAGCACGCGGACTTGGTGGCCCGCTGCCGCGAGGGCCCGTACGACGGCCGAACCGATGAACCCGGCGCCGCCGGTGACCAGAATCCTCATGACCGGGGACGCTACCGCCCTCGACCCCGGCGGAGGGCCGATCCGGGGGCCGTGTCACGCTTCGGTAAGGAACCGCGCGTCGGTAAGGAACCGCGCGCAGGCGCCGGGTCGGGCCGACCCGGTTGACGGCGAGGTAGCGCTGGGTAGAGATGACATGTACGCTGCGTGTCGCCGGATGAACAGTCGACGGGCCCGGCCGCTGCTCCGTGGGGGGAGTCACGCCCAGGCCCGGTCGCCGGTCGGGGCTCGGTCGCACTCGTGGGGGAGTTGCGGCCGGGCCCGTATCCGGTTGTCAGTACTGTGCCCGCCGGCTCGCCCCGCCAGACCTGACAACCGTCCAGCGGGAGACCGGTTCCAGGCGCATCCGTCCAGAACGGCCGCTCGGCGGAGTGGAGTTGAACGGGCGTCGCGCGCCGGGCCGGGCGGTCAGAGGCGCAGCTCCATCCGCTGCTCCACGGTGTCCAGGCCGAACTTGTGGGCCGGGCGGGAGAGGGTCAGTTCGAACCCGGCCGTCGCGTACAGGTGGTGGGCGGCGTCGAGACCGGCGATCGTCCAGAGCAGGACGCCGTCGTACCGGCGGTCGCGGGCCTCGGCCAGGGCGAGTTCCAGCATCCGGCGGCCCAGGCCCCGGCCGCGGGCCACCGGGTCGAGGACCACCCAGCGCAGCTGGCCCCAGCCGGGGCGCTCCTCGGCCCGGACCAGGCCGACGGCGCCGACGACCCGGCCCTCCAGCTCGGCGACCCACAGGCGCCCGGGCGCCGCGGAGCCCTCGACGGCGCCGGCCAGCACCAACTCGGCCATGCCGGCGGCGACATAGGCCTCCATGGTGGCGTCCATGCCGTACTCGCGGGTGTACAGGACGCCGTGCAGGGCCGCGACGGCGCCCAGGTCCCCGGGCCGGTCGGCCTCGCGGACGGTCACGGTTCCGGGTGCGGTGGTGGCCATGGCTCCATCCCCTTCCACTGAAACACTCGTTTCAGTGGAACGATAGACCACGTGTCCACCCCAGCCACCGCACCCAGCCACTCCGCACCCAGCCACCCCGCGCCGCGCCGCCCGTCACCGCGCCGCGAGGACCTGCTCGCCGCGACCGTCCGCTACGTCGCCGAGCACAACGTGTCCGACCTCTCGCTGCGCCCGCTCGCGGCCGAGATCGGCACCAGCCCGCGCGTGCTGCTCTACCTCTTCGGATCGAAGGAGGAGCTGGTCCGGGCGGTGCTGGCGGTCGGCCGGGCCGAGCAACTCGCGCTGCTGGAGCGCTCGGAGGAGGAGGGCGGCAGCGCCCGGGAGACCCTCGAACGGCTCTGGGCCTGGCTGGCGGACCCCGCACGCCGGGGCGCGCTGCGGCTGTTCTTCGAGGGGTACGTCCGCGCCTTCGGGCAGGTCGAACCCTGGCGGGACTTCGGCACCGCCTCGCTGGCCGAATGGCTCCCGCCGCTGGCCCGGGTGCTCGACGGCACCCGGCCCAACCCCACCGTGGTGCTCGCCGTGCTGCGCGGGCTGCTGCTGGACCTGCTGGCCGGTGAGGGCGAGGCCCACGCGGCACGGGTGCAGGCCGCCTGGCGGGACTTCCTGGACGCCACCCTCGGCTGAGGCCGGACGGCTGTGGCCGGACAGCTGCGGCCGTGGCCGGGGCGCTCAGACCATCCGGGCCGTGGTCGGGGCGTCCGCCCCCTGGCGGCGGGCGTCGCGCCGGGCCAGCCCCGGGGTCGGGCCGGTGCCCAGGACCCGGCCGGCGCCGAGGGCCAGCCAGCTGCCCGGCGGCGTGCCCTCGGGCACGGGCGCGGCCAGCGCGGCCGCGAGTTCGATGCCGGACGGCGCCGGTGCCGGGCCGGGCCGGCCCTCGCGCCAGCGGGCGGTGCTGCGCTCGCCGCCCGAACGCCGCCGCCAGTACAGGTGCTGGGCGAGGATCAGCGGCCCCAGCGCGGTCAGCAGCGGGAAGCCGCCGGACAGCACGCCGAGGGCGAAGCAGGCGCTGACGGCGCTGGTCACCAGGACGCCCGTGACCGCGGCGGACCAGGCCGCCGCCCGGCCGTACGCCTTCGCCGCGACCAGCGGGAACAGGACCAGCAGCAGCAGGTCGCCGAGGCCGACCGCGACCGGCCGGTCCCCGCCGGTGAGGGCCAGCATCGGCGCGAACGGGCGGTCCTGGACCTGGGCGAAGAAGCGCGCCGTGGTGTCGGTGAGCGTGGTGGCGGCCAGGTCGTACCCGGCGAGCGCGGCGGCCAGCGCCGCGGTGTGCCCGGCCCGCAGGCCGCTCTGCGTCCACAGGTTGGCGACCCCGACCACCGCGACGGCGATCAGCAGGCCGCTGCCCGTCCGGGCGCCGCCCGGGTGGCCGGTCAGGGCGGCCAGCGCGGTCGCGGCGGTGCCGGTCAGGGCGGCGCCCCAGGACCACGGCGCGGCCCGCAGCCCGGCGGCGGTGAGCAGCGGGGCGAGGGTGAACTGCACGGCCAGGCACAGCACCAGGCCGAACACGGCGGAGACCGCCGCCCCGGGCAGCGCGGCGTACAGCAGCGGCGCGACGACCACGCCCGCGCACAGCACGGCGACGTCGCCCCCGGTGTACACCCCGACCGGCGGCCGGGGCATCCGGACCCGGGCCAGGTAGGAGGCCGCGACGGCGATCTCGACGGCGACGGCGGCGCTCAGCGCGGTGAGCGCGAGGGGGCTGACGCTCATTCAACGCCTCCTGGGGTCGGTGGCGCCCGGTGCCTCGAAGCTGTGCTCGCGCAGGTCGGCGCGGGCGGGTGCGGTCGGCGGCATGGTGGCCCGGTCCTCGTGCGGCACGATGGCGGACAGCCGCAGGCCGGCCGCCGCCGCCCGCTCCTCCAGCCGCCCGAGCAGGGCGGTCGCGGGCAGCCGGGGGACCAGCAGGTGCAGTCGCGCCGGGCCCGCCGGGCCTTCGGGTCCCTCGGTGAGCGCGTACCGGGCGGGCAGCGGGACTTCGGGCTCGGCCTCCACCAGGTCGAGCACCTCGCGGGTGGTGACGGCCGTGCTCAGCGGGCCGGACCAGCGGCCGAGGATCCCGGAGGTGGCCGGCAGATGGGCGAGTTCGCAGTCCGGCGGCTCGTCCGGGAGCCGGACCAGGTCCCCGGTGGCGTACCGCAGCAGCAGGGTGCACTCGCGGTAGGGCACGTACGGGGTGTGCACCACGGTGCCGATCCCGCCCGGGGCGGTCGGCTCCCCGCTGACCGGGTCGAGCACCTCCAGGTGCCCGAACTCGGTGGTGTGGTGCAGATGGCCCTCGGCGCAGGGGCTCGCGCCCGAGGGCAGGATCTCGGTCATCAGGTACGCCGAGTCCACGGCCGCGCCGAACACCGCCTCGGCCCGGCGGCGCAGCGGCGCGGACAGCACCTCGCCGCCGACGCTGACCGACTCCAGCCCGAAGTCGCCGCGCTGCCACTTCTGTTGCTCGGCCTCCTGGACCAACGCGGCCAGGTAGGAGGCGGAGGTGGTCAGGTGGGTGATCTGCGGGGCCCGGCCGGGCAGGCCGAGCGGGGCGGCCAGCCGGTCCAGCGCCAACGCCGGGTCGACGGTGCCGAACTGGACGAAGCCGGCGCCGGCGCGGGTGGTCGACTCCTCGGCGTAGACCAGCGGCAGGGTGGCGCGCGAGCAGCCCGCGTAGGCGACGGTGTGGCGCGGTCGCAGGCCGAGGCCGAGCACGGCGGAGATGGTGCTGAACGCGATGGCAGTCTCGATCTCGGTCCGGGAGAACCACACCGCGGTGGGGGTGCCGCTGGTGCCGGTGGTGAGCGCCATCAGGGCGGGTGTGGCGGCGGCGGAGACGAAGGCGGCGGGCAGCGCTTTGAGCGCCTGCTTGGGGGTGACCGGCACGCGTGACCAGTCCTCCGGCTCCAACTTGGCCGGATCGAGGTCGAGTTCGGCGAACAGTCGGCGGTAGTAGGCGGTGTGCCGGACGGCGGCGCGGGCGGTGGCGCGCAGGCTGCGCCGGGTCACCTCGCGGCGCAGCTGGGGGTCGACCTGCCCGGCCCGGCCGGGCAGCAGCGCCGAGTCCTCGCCGGGCTCGCCGAACTCGGCGATGGTGTCGACCAGGTCGCGGGCGAGGCGCTCCAGGTCGCCGGGGCGGATCCGGCGGTTCGTCAGAATCGCTGCGCTGTAGCGCAGTTGGCTCATGGCGGTCGCGAACAAGCGGGCTCCCCGGGCCAGGGTCGGACGGTGGACCACCCGGCCCTGGCCGGGGTCGGCCGGATCAGGCCATGTGCAGGAACATCGCCGCGGTGAGGGTGCTGTAGGCGTACTTGAGGTAGTGCTTGACCATGGTCGGTTCCTCCTCCGAGCGGGCGCGCGGCCGCAGGGGTCGCGCGCTGCGGTGTCGCCCGCGGCCGAGAAGTGGTCGGCGGGCAGCGGCAGTGTAGGCACGGGGCGGGGCTTCGGAACAGCCCATGTGCATGCGTAATTCTCCGCCGATTCACCTCAGTTGTCGGCGGGCGCCGATGGCGCGGCGCCCGCCGTTGCTCAACCGCGCTCCGCCGGAGTCGAGTCGACTCGGCTGAAAGCCCAGGTCCGGGAAGCCGTAGGCGTCCCACGGCGCGCACCCCCGGGTGGAGGGCGCGGCCGGACGTCACCGTGCCGCTACTCGTGCCGCAGGGCGCCGGGGCTCATCAGCCGCAGCAGCTGAGGCAGCCCGAGGACGGTGGTGAGCAGCACCGCGGCGGCCGCGATCGCCGACATGGTCAGCATCGCGCCCCAGTCCACCGCCGCCGAGACGCCCGCCGAGTACTGCAGCACCGCCCCCATCAGCAGGCCCGCGACGGCCGCCAGCGCCAGGCCCAGGGCCATCGGGACCAGCGTCTGCCACAGCACCGACAGCCCCAGGACGCGCCGGCGGGTGCCGACCGCGTTCAGCACGCCGAGGACGCGGCGCTGCTCCCGGAAGCGCTCCAGCTGGCCGACCAGCAGGCTGAGCGACACCAGCAGCAGGGTGATCGTCGAGCCTGCCGTCAGCAGCCGTTTGACCGCCAGATAGGTGGGGTCGAGCGTCCGGTTGAGCGGGAACTCGGCCCGGGCCTGCGGGTCGATCGCCATCACGGCGGTGGTCAGCCGCTCCTCGGCGTCCGGCAGTCCGTCCGCGAGCGACACCAGGACGGTCGCGGGCTGCCCGCGCAGCGCTTCGGCGGGGACGGCCGCCGGGGTGAGGAGCAGCAGGCCGGCGCCGATCCGCCGGTTGGGGTCCGCGCCCTCGACGGCCGGAACGGTGGCGGTCACGGCGGGCAGCGGGAAGGCGGCCGGCTCGCCCGAGCCGCGGAAGTGGGCGGCGTGGACGACGGTGCCGGGCCGGACCGGTTCACTGCCCCGCCGCGCCGGACCCTGGACGGCGAAGGAGTCCCCGTCCTTGCAGTCGGGCAGGGTCGCGAGCTCGCGCAGTACGGGGCAGGAGGCGATCCGGACCGAGGGCAGCTCCCAGGACTTGGCCGTCGCACTCTCCAGGGAGAACCCGGTGAAGGCGGCGGCGGCCCGCACCCCGGGGCTGTGTGTCAGGCGCTCGGCGAGCTGCTCCGCCCGGGGCCCGCCGCCGGGGAAGTCCACCGACTGCCGGTACGGCCCGGCGGCGACCTGTGGCCGGGCTCCGGCCTCGTAGCGTGCGCCGATGCCGAGGAAGAGGGTCTGCAGGGCGATCGCCCCGGCGACGGCCACCACGATGCCGCTGACCGCCGCGGCGGCCGGACCGGAGCCCAACTGGAGGCGGCGGAGGGCGAGTTGCCAGGAGAGCGGGCCACCGCCGACCCGCCGGGTGACGGCCTCCACCAGCCAGGGCAGCAGGGTGCAGACACCGACCAGCATCAGCAGCACACCGGACGCCACCAGGATCGAGCCCCGGGTGTCGCCCACCGGGTCGAGGACGCCGGTGCGCGGGAGGGCGCCCGGCACGGCCTGGGCGGGCAGGATCAGGGCGCACACCGTCACGGCCAGCCCGGCGAGCGGCAGCATCAGCCGCCAGCCGATCCGGCGCCGGGCGGGGCCGGATCGGCGGACCGTACCGAGCGGGTCGACGGTGGCCCGGCGCATGGCCAGCAGGGTGACGCCGATGCCCAGCAGCGGCACGACCACGGCGATCGCGGCGGCGATCGCGGGCTGCGGCGCGACGTCCTCGGGGTAGAAGCTGAACCCGGCCAGCCGGATCCGGCCGATCAGCTGACGGCCGAGCAGGAACAGCGCCGCGCCCGCGACCAGGCCGAGCACCGCGCCCACGAGGGACTCCCCGGCGGCGAGCCGCGCGGTCATCCGGCGGTCCGCTCCGCCCAGCCGCAGGGCGGCGAGCCGGCGGTCGCGCCGTTCGCCGCCGAAGCGCGCGGCGGCGGCGAGGAAGACGCCGACCGGGGCCAGCATTACCGTCAGACCGACGGCGTTGAGCAGGATCAGCTTGGGATCCATGGGTTTGGGCGGCGAGAAGTGGCCGAACTCGGTGATCCGCAGGGCGCCGGTGTCGACCGAGAGGTGGTCGCCGCCGAGGACGTAGGCGGCCTGGCCGGGCCCGAGCAGGCCGGCCGACCCGATGGTGCCGACCACCGGGTAGGGGAGGCGGTCGCGCAGCAACTGGTTGGCCGGGTCCGCGAGCAGCTCGGCCAGCGCCGGGGAGACGACCATCTCACCGGGCCGGGGGTAGCCGGCCACTCCCGGCGGGAGCGCCGCCCGCGCCCCCTCGGGCTGGACGATCCGGCCGCGTACGGGCGTGCCGTGGAAGGTGGTGTCGGCGACCGCGATCAGGACGGTCCGGTCCCCGGGGGTCGGCAGGTCCTCGTCGTGGAAGGTGTCGTTCTGGATGTACAGCCGCTGGTCGCGGTGGTGCACGATGCCCGGGAAGGAGGCGGTGAACAGCAGCAGGGCCACGCCCAGCCCGACGCCCAGCGCGGTGAGCAGCAGTCGGCCCCAGCCGTCCCGCCCGCTGGTGACGGCCAGTCGGACGCCCAGGCCCAGCTGGTCCAGGAACGGCGAGCGGACCTCGGGCCCGTCGGCGGCGCTCACCGGGCGGGGGCCGGGTCGAGGGTGCGGCCGTCCCGGACGACGATCTCCCGGTCGGCGTAGGCGGCGACCCGCATGTCGTGGGTGACCAGCACGACGGCCGCGGCGGTCTCCCGGGCGGCGCGGGTCAGCAGCTTCATGACGCGCTCGCCGTTGAGGGAGTCCAGGGCGCCGGTCGGCTCGTCGGCGAACACCGCCTTGGGGCCGGTGATCAGGGCGCGGGCGGCGCCCACCCGCTGGCCCTGGCCACCGGAGACCTCGCCGGGGCGCTTGGCGGCGAGGTCCGCGACCTCCAGCCGCTCCAGCCATTCGGCGGCCCGGGCCTCGGCGGCCCTGCGGCGGAGGCCGTTGAGGCGCAGCGGCAGCGCGACGTTCTCCAGGCAGGTGAGTTCCGGGACGAGCTGGCCGAACTGGAACAGGAAGCCGAACTCGGTGCGCCGCAGCGCGCTCAACCGGCCGTCGGAGTGAGTGGTGAGGTCGCGGCCCTGGTAGCTGACGGTGCCGCGGTCGGGCCGGGTGATGCCGGCCAGGCAGTGCAGCAGGGTGGACTTCCCCGAGCCGGACGGGCCCATCACGGCGACGAGTTCACCGGCGGCGACGGTCAGGGAGGCGCCGTCGAGGGCCGGGGTCAGGCCGAAGGACTTGTGCAGGTCCCGGGCCTGGAGCAGGGGTTGGTCGGTGGTCAACGCGGCTTCTCCGTCAGGCGGGTGGTGAGGTCGTCGAGCCGGGCGGCGGTCAGCTCCAGCCAGCGCAGGTCGGCCTCCAGGTGGAACAGGGCGTGGTCGCAGATCAGTTCGTCGGTGAGGTCGCCGCCGAGTTTGCGGCGGGTCAGCTCGCGCATCGTCCGCAGGTGTTCGGCCCGCTGGACGTCCAGCACCTCGGTCGCCGAGCGACCGGTCAGGATGGCGAGCACGACCTTGTGGTAGAGCGTGCTCTGCAGGTACGGCTGCGGGTCCTCCGGGCGGGCGAGCCAGCCGGCGAGGTCGGTGACGCCCGCGTCGGTGATCGCGTACCGCTTGCGGTCCGGGCCGCCGCCGGCCTCGACGCCCTCCACCACGACCAGGCCGTTCTTCAACAGCCGGGAGAGGGTGGCGTAGACCTGGCCGTAGTGCAGGGCGCGATCGCGCCCGAAGTGGTCGTCGTAGAGCCGTTTGATGTCGTATCCGTGGCGGGGCTGGTCTTCCAGCAGTCCGAGGAGCATCTGTCCGAGTGCCATGATCGTTGACTATACACAGCAGCTATACATGGTGTGTATAGCCGGGCATGCGACCCCGCCGGGCATGCGACCCCGCCGGGCATGCGACCCCGCCGGGCATGCCGCCCCGCCGGACGGCCGTCGCCCTGGCGCACCGACGGCTACGGCCGCCCGCGCAGGGCGGCCGACGAGGTCACCCGCCGCGCTTGATCCACTCGCCGCGGTCCGACGGGTAGTCGAAGCCCGGGCGGTCGACGTCGGCGCTGGTACGGAAGGGCGTGCCGCCGTTGTCGATCCGGACGGTGCCGTGGCGGTCGCCGCTGGACCAGTCCAGGGCGAGGTCCCAGCGGACGTCGTGCGCCTTGGTGTGGGCGGTGATGTAGAAGACCTCCGGGTCGGACTTGCTGACCTTGTACGGGAAGTCGCGCTGTCCACCCTTGACGGTGACGACGGGACTGCCCCGGTCGAGGTCGATGTCGAAGGACTTGGTGTCGACGCCGCCGCCGCAGCCGATGCCCATCGAGTAGTCGTTCCAGGCCAGCGGCGCGCCCTTGGCGGTGACCCGCACGTGCAGCCCCAGCAGGACGACCGTGTCCGTACCGGTGCCCTGGACGGTGAGGGCGACCTCCTGCTCGCCGGCGGACACCGCGCCGTAGGCGGCGGCCCAGCGCGGCGCGTCGCGCTCGGGGGCGGGCGGGCCGACCTGGGCGGGCCCGCTGTTCACCAGGAAGTGCTGGCTGCACGGGTCGGCGTAGACGTACGGGCGGGTGTCGACGGTGAGCGGCGCGGGGCCGCTGTCGGTCGGGGTGCCGGTCGGAGTGGGGCCGGCCGCGCCGGTCGTGGCCGAGCTCCCCGTCGTCGCTGCTGTCGGCGCTGTCGTTGCCGCCGTCGCTGCTGCCGGCGCCGTCGTTGCCGCCGTCGCTGCTGCCGTCGCACCGGCGGCCTGCTGGTCGCCGTTCGCCTCGCCCCCGGCGCCCCAGTTCATGGGTCGTGCGACGACCAGTACGGTGGCCAACAGGGCGACGGCCGTGGCGGACACGATCAGCGGGTGGCGGCGCCGACGCGTCGGTGCGGGCGGCTCCGGCGCCACCGAGACCACCGGCTCAGCCTCCGCCGTGGGCAGGTTCGCCTCCGCCGTGGGCTGGTCGGCCACCGCGGGCTGGTCGGCCGCAGCGCCCTCCGGCGCCCGCTGCTCGGCCCGGCGCCCCCGGACCGCGTCGGCCAGGATCCAGCTCCGGTGCAGCTCCACGACTTCCTCGGGGGTCGCCCGGCACAACCGCGCGAAGCGCTCCACCGAGGCGAACTCGTGCGGCAGTGCCGTTCCGTTGCAGTAGCGGTGCAGCGTGGAGGTGCTGGTGTGCAGCCGCTTGGCCAGCGTCCGGTAGCTCAGCCCCGAGCGCGTCTTGAGCTCGCTCAGCAGCCGCGCGAACTCCTCCGCCTCCGTAGTCCACGTCCCGTCCGACACCCGACGTCCCCCGTTCCCCGCGTCCCGCCCCCGCCGGCCCGGCCCCTTTGCGCGTTACCGCTGTTCAGGGCCGGTATCGGCATCCCACCTTACTCATCGTGCTGATGGACGTGGCAGTCGGCACGACCGGTTGCGCGAGCGCCGGTGATCCGATTTCCAGCAGGACCGGATCCGGTGGAGATCGGCCAGCCAGTCGGCCGGCCAGTCGGCCGGCCCGGCACCGACCCCGGTCGATCGGCTCCGGGCGGGCTCCGGCACCATGAGCGGATGCCGAACACCGCAGCACGCACCGCCCTTCTCGATCACCTCCGCCGGACACTCCCCGGTCGCGTCATCGACGAGGTCCCCGGTGTGGACGGGCCGATCGAGGACCGCGTGCCCGGATTCCGGGTGTTCCGGGTCCATCCCGCGTATCCGGGCGACTGGTGGCTGTACGTGACGTCGGGGTGCTGGGAGGCGACCCAGCACGACGGCCACGGCACGGAGTTCTTCCTCGCGGCGCCGCGAGACGAATGGATCAACCTGGAGAGCATCACCGTCAACGCGTACTACCACTGCGGACCGGTGCACCAGCGACTCGACGTCGGACACACCGTCCCGATCGGCCGCCCGTGGCTCGACGAATCCGCCTGCGACCACTACCTGGTGAGCCTGCCGTACCCCTTCGGTCCCGACTTCGAGGTCTGCACCTGGGAAGGCGGAGCCCACGCCCGCATCCTGTGGCTGTTGCCGATCACCGAGGCGGAGAAGGTCTTCCGGCGGGAGAGGGGACTCGAGGCGCTCGAAGTCCGTTTCGACGAGCAGTCCATCGACCCGGTCGATCCCGGGCGCGCCTCCGTGGCCTGAGCGGAGGCCGGACAATTCGCATGACAACTGCGGCCGCTTCCCCGATCCTTGGCCGATGCCCAAGGAACCGGATGTCCTCGACCTGAGGCTCCTCCACCCACCGCCCGAGGACCGCCATCTGGAGGTCCGGCCGATCGTCAACGGTCGGGACCTCCTGGCGGAGGCGTCCCCCCAGGTCGTCGGCGGCCCCCGGTACGCGGGGGTCGGTCCCCGCCGACTGCTGGGCCCGGACGGGCCGTTGCACGCCACGGCGGTGCCCCACGAGGTCCGGCTCGCCTGGGGCGGCTGCGGCTACGAACGGTGCTGCGGCGCGCTGTACGTGACGGTCCGGCGCGACGGGGACCAGGTCGTCTGGACGGGCTGGCGCGACCCGGCCTTCCCGGACTTCGGCCTGCCGGAACTGCGCTTCGACGCGGGGCCGTACGAGACCGAGGTGCGGCGGGCCGAGGCGGACCGCGGCTGGGAGACGGTGACCGGAGCGGTCGCGCGGCTGCTCGAAGCGCGGCTCAGGGGCCGCGCGGACTGGCTGCTCAGGTGGGACTGCGAGGTGGACGCCGTCTGGTCCCACCGGGAGAATCCCGATCGGATCCACCTCGTCCTGCTGCACCCCCGCGACCGGTACGAAACGGACCTGCCCTGGGTCCAGTTCGGCATCACCCTCCCGGTCTCCGCCGACGACCCGTCGGCCCAGGCCGAGCAGTTGGAGGCCCGGCTGACCGCGGCCGACCCGCGCGCCACCGCCCAGGTCTGGGGCGGTTCGCACCACGCCGAGCAACTGGGCTACCCGTGGCCGCCGGTGGATCCGGATTTCGGCTGAACTGGCAGGGGAGCGGCAGGCGGCGCGGGGCACGCCCGTGGGCCGCTCACGGCAGCCGGTGCACCGGGGAAGTCCGGCGGACGTGCACGAGCACGTCGAAGGCCTCGGCCAGCGAGTCCACGGCCAGGTGCTCGACGGCGTCGCGTTCCGGGGTGTAGATGCCGCTGATCACCCGGGCCTTGGCCGGGCCGTCCCACTCGCGGCGGACGTCCTCCCGGCGCAGGTCCAGCCAGCGGGCGGGCAGGCCGGGCTCGCCGAGCTTCGCGTCGACCAGGTCCGCGGCCGGGGCGGGGGCGACGGCGGTGCCGAGGTCGCCGTGGTGGAAGCCGATCGCCACGGAGACGTACCCGGCGCCGTAGCGCTTGCGGAGCAGGCTGCCGGCGGTGGCCTGCGGGCCGCGCTCGGCTGCGACGCCGAGCGTCGCTTCGGTTGCCGCGGTGTGCGCGATGCCGTCCCAGTAGACGGTGCGCAGGCCGGTGCGCTGCTGGAAACCGGCGATGGTCCCCGCCCACAGTTCGGCCTCGCCCGCGTAGTTGCCGCGCCCGGCGACGCTGTGCTCGTGGAAGTCCACGATCAGCCGCACCCTGGCGACGGCGTCACCGGCACCGGCACCGGCACCGGTGCCGGCTCCGGCCAGGGACTCGACCAACGCCCTTGCGTCGCGGGCGTGTTCGGCGAACGGCCGACCGGGGTGGATGCCCCGCGCCCGCTGCACGTGCTCGTCGATCCGGTGGGCCGTACGGATCGGCTCCAGGTGGGCCGCCAGTGCCGCGAGCCGCTCCGGCGCCACCGTGCGGACGTACGCCAGGACGGCGTCGTAGTCGGCCTCCCCGGCCTGGACCGGCTTCACGCCGAGGATCCGGACCGGGTCGTCCGGGTGGTCACGGTTGAAGTCCCGGATCCACTCCAGGGCGCCGGCCATCTCCTCGGTGCGCCCCGGCCGCCAGGCCCCGGCCAGGGCGTCCGCCGCCGAGCCGGCGCCGCCGCGCACGTACGCGTCGAGGGCCTGGCCGACTCCCGCGCTGTCCTGGACGGCCAGGGCGCGGAAGCCGTGGTCCCGGACGAGCCGGCGGAAGAGCTGCTCCCGCACCCCGAAGGTCTCCCGGGAGAAGCGGGTGGACTCGCCGAGGCCGACCACCGCCGCCCCGGCGGCCAGCCGCCCGGCGAGCGCGTCGAGTTCGGTGGCGGGCAGCGGCAGGGGCAGGGGCATGGTGTCGGCGTGGGGCGGGGTGTCGGCGTGCTGGCGGGGAGCTGCGGTGTCGTTCGGCATGTCGATCAGTCTCGACCCTCAAGCTGACTTGAGGTCAAGGGTCGGCCGGGCGAGGGTGGTGTCGAGCCAGTCGAAGGTGATCTGCTGGAAGCGCGCCATGGCGCCCATGTGGCAGTGCTCGCCCGCGCCTTCGGACTCGGGGAGGGTGATCAGGGTGTGCGGGCAGGTGAGGGCGGCCGCGACCCGCTGGGCCTCGCCGCGGAAGAACTGGTCGTCCTCGGCGTCGAGGACGAGCGTGGGGCAGGCGATGAGCGGGGCGACGCCTTCGAGGGTGTAGGCGGCGGTCCGGCGGATGTAGTCCGAGGCGGAGGCGGCGCCGAAGGTCCACACACCGTTGCGCAGGGCCCAGCGCAACTGGGTGCTCACCTGCATCATCAGGCTCAACACCGGGTCGGCGAGGTCGTCGCGCCCGCTCTGGACCCAGTCCCGGAGGAACGGCGGCATGACCCGGGTGTGGGCGTCGTGGTAGTCGTACAGGCCGTCGTCCAGGACGAGGGCGGCCAGTCGGTGCTCGTGGGCGGCGGCGCGGGCGGTGAGGTACCCGCCGAGGCTGTAGCCGAACAGGGCGATCCGGTCGGGGGCGATCTCCGGGCGGGTGAGGGCGTAGTCGACCACCGGGGTGACCACGGCCTCCCAGTCGGGCCGGAAGGTGAGTCCCTGCTCGCGCAGTACGGCGCCCTGGCCGGGGCCGTCGTAGGCCAGCACGTTGTAGCCGCGGCGCAGCGCGGCCGCGCCGATGACGAAGTAGGCCTCCTCCAGGGTGGAGTCGAAGCCGCTGGTGAAGACGACGGTCGGGCGGGGGAGGCTGGACCCGTCCTCCAGGACTCGGTGACCGAGGCCATTGCCGAGGCGTTCTTCGAGGAGCTCGCCGCGGTCGGCTACGCCCGGCTCTCCCTGGAGGCGGTGGCCAAGCGCGCCGGCGCGGGCAAGGCGGCCATCTACCGCCGCTGGGCCTCCAAACTGGAGATGACCGTCGACCTGGTCTCCGCCTTCGCCGTGGCCGACACCGGACCGGCCGACACCGGAACCCTGCGCGGCGACGTCCTGGCCTTCGTCACCGAGGTCGCCGACGCGCTCAACCAGCGGCTGCCCGCGCGGATCATCCCCGACCTGCTCGCCGAGGCCGGCCGCACCCCCGAACTGGCCGAGGCCCTGCTCACCAACGTCCGCGACGCGCGCCGCAGCAGGGCCGCCCAGCTCCTGGAGCGGGCGGTCGACCGCGGCGAACTCCCCGCCGACGTGGACCGCGAGATCGCCCTCGACCTCCTGGCCGGCCCGCTCTACTGGCGCCTCGCAGTCGTCCACACCCCGACCGCCCCCGACTACCTCGACCGCCTCACCGACAAACTGCTCGCGGCCTTCCGCGCCTGACGGGGCGCTGAGCGGGCCGCCTGCTGCTGATCCCGGGCCCGCAGGGACGCGCGGGCCCGGGATCAGCGGGTCAGGCTTGGACGGTCAGGGATGGACGGTCAGGGTGGGGCGGGTCAGGCCTGGACGGTCAGGGCGAACACGTGGATCGCGGGGGCGTCGGGCAGGGTGACGGAGCGGATCGTCCGCCCGGGCGTCAGCGGGACGGTGTTGGTGAAGACGCCGTAGGTGGTGCCGTAGTTGGCCGGGCCGGTGGGCGTGTTGCGGTGGTCCATGGTGAAGGCGGTCTTCGCGCCGTAGGCGTCGGTGGGGGAGCAGCACCAGTTGGGGAAGCCGAGCTGGCCGGTGCTGGTGGTGCCGTCGGTGTAGGTGACGGTGACCGTGCCGGCGGTGAACCCGGCTTCGGCGCCGAGGAAGCCCAGCGCCTTGCCCTGGCCGGTGAGGGTGATCTGCTGGCCGGCGGCGGACACGTTGTCGGCGGTGCCCGGGGCTGCGGACGGCCAGGTGAAGGTGAGGCCGTTGGCGCTGACGGTGGCGCCCGGGGTGGCGCCGGCGGCGGCCAGTGCCTGAGTCGAGTAACTGTCGCCGTTGCCGTCGAAGTTGCCGGGTGCGGGGGCGCTCTCGGAGGTGGTGCCGACGTTGTCGAACGCGGCCGCCAGCGAGGGGTAGGGCACGGTCTGCACGATCGTCCGGTCGCCGCTGACGGTGTCGACGGCGGCCGGCCGGGCCCGGTAGCTCGCGGTGGCGGTGATCGCCGTGACGGTGGTTCCGGGGGTGCCCTGCGGGCCGTGCACCGTCACGGTGGCCGAGGCCGTTCCGCCGGGTTCGACGCGGGGCAGGGCGGTGCCGGCCGGGGTGACGGTCCACCCGGCGGGGGCGGTGACCCGCAGCTGGGTGTCGTTCAGCGCGACGGCGCCGTGGTCGGCCAGGGTGATCCGGTACGTCCCTGGGGTCTGTGCCGTGCTGATGTCCTGCCAGGTGAGGGCGGTCGCGGGCGCCGCGCCGCGGGTGGCGCCGGGGTGGACCCGGTAGAGCACGGTGGCGTGCGGGGGCACGTCCGCGGAGATCACGCCGGTCGTCCCGGTGACCTGCTTGGTCACCAGGTCGTGGAGCGCGTAGCCGGTGGCGGAGGGCAGGCCGGCCCGGGCGGCGGTGGTGGTGATGGTCTGCGCGGTGTCGGAGGAGTTGAAGAGCGCGACCGCGCGGTCCCCGCCGGCCAGCGGCTTGCTGAGCACGTCGTAGCCGGTGTCGTGCTGGACGACCTGGCCCTGGACACCGAGCCGGTCCTGGTCGACGGCGATGACGTCCTCGTTGCCGAGCACGGCCAGCGCGGCGGGGGAGAGGTGGGTGAGGTCGGTGCTGGAGATCAGCGGCGCGGCCATCATCGCCCACAGCGAGGCCTGGCTCTGGATCTCGTCCTGGCTGAGCCCGGAGTCGCCGGCGAGCAGGAAGTCGGGGTCGTTCCAGCGTCCCGGTCGTTGCAGCGCGGGCAGTCCGACGTTGTAGCCGTAGTTGCCCTTGATCGAGGCCCACTTCTCGCGGCCGGGGGCCTGGCCGAGCGCGATGTCGGCTCCCTCCCGCCACAGGTTGCCGAGTTGGGCGGACCAGCGGATCACCGAGTCCCAGTTCGCCGCGCCCTGGAAGTACGCGGGGGCGGAGATCGAGAAGACGATCGGGCGGTGGGTGTTGAGCAGGGCCTTGCTCATCGCGGCGTAGGTGTCGCGGTAGCTCTGTTCCTCGGTCTCGCCCGACTTGGTGGGGACGTTGCAGCCGTCGAGTTTGACGTAGTCGACCTCCCAGGACGCGAACAGGTCGGCGTCCTGCTGCCAGTGGTCGAGGGAGCCGGGGTAGCCGCCGCAGGTGCTGGTCCCGGCGTCCTCGTAGATGCCGAACTTGAGGCCGAGCTGGTGGAGCTGGCGCCCGACGTAGGCCATTCCGTGCGGGAAGAGCTCCGGGTTGGCGACCAGGGTGCCCTTGGCGTCGCGCTGTTGGGCCATCCAGCAGTCGTCGATGGTGACGGTGTCGTAGCCCTTCTTCGCCAGTCCGGTGGTGACCAGGGCGTGGGCGTTGTCGAGGATCGTCTTCTCGTCGATCCCGCACTGGTAGTAGGACCAGTCGTTCCAGCCCATGGGCGGGGTGGGGGCGTAGTCGGGGTACTGGGCGGTGCTGCCCGGCGGTGCGGGTTCGGCGGCGGCCGCGGGGTGAGCCAGGAGCGTTCCGGTGGACGCTGCGGCGAGCGTCGTACAGCAGGCGACGGCGGCACGGAGCCACCGGGGGAGGGAAGTTGACACGCTTCGACCTCACGGAATCTCGGGGTCAGGGCATGGTGACGTGTTGCCTCGGCGGGATCAGTTGTACGGGGCGCTGCTCATTTCTGACAAGACCACGGCAGGAACAATCAGGAACAAGCAGATCTGACGGGGGTTCGGAGCAAGGGTGCGCAGCGCGATGAGCAGGTGATGAGCAGGCACTCGGCGGTGTGCCCAAGTGCGGTGTGCCCGAGTGCGGTGTGCCGAGCGAGGGGCAGGCGCACGGCGAAATGGCCGGGCCCCGTGCGGTTCCGTCGCACGGGGCCCGGCCACTTCCTGGGCGGGGGTGTCGCTAGGGCGCGTCTGACAATTCGCGTCGGATCAGCGCGCGGCGTTGGGGTGCGTGCATCGCAAGGCGGAGGAGGGAGTCCATGCGGTGGGGGCACCTCCCGGCCGAAGGCTGGGGGCCATCGGCGACTGACGACAACGCGGCGAGGTGCGCTTGTGCCCTGGGGGTACCTCCCGGCCGAAGGCTGGGGGAGCGTCGCGCGCCCGGCGGGAATTGTCAGACACGCCCTACGGCAGGGTCCAGCGCTGGTTGGCGCCGGCGTTGCAGTCCCAGATCTCCAGCCGGGTGCCGTTGGTGGTGGCGAGGGCCGGGTCGTCGAGGCAGCGGCCGGACTGGGTGCTCCGCAGGGTGCCGTCCGGCTGGGGCGTCCACTGCTGGTTGGGGCCGGCGTTGCAGTCCCAGAGCTCGACCGGGGTGCCGTTGACGGTGGCGGCGCCGGTCACGTCGAGGCACTTGCCGCCGTGGGTGAGGGTGCCGTTGGACCAGGTCCACACCTGGGCGGGGCCGCCGTTGCAGTCCCAGAGCTGGACGGCGGTGCCGTTGGCGCCGGAGTCGCCGGCGGCGTCGACGCACTTGCCGGGCAGGGCGGAGGCGATCGGGCCGGTGTGGCTGGTCGGGGTGCCGGGCGTCAGGCCGAAGCGGTCGAACTGGTCGGTCTGGTAGCCCGTCACGCCGAGGCCGGCCTGTCCGTTGGTGAAGCTGCCGTCGGTCGCGCTGCCCACCGTGACGCCGTCGATGCCGGCGGTGAGGGTGGTGCCCTGCATCGACAGCGTGACGGTGTGCCAGCTGCCGGTGCCCGGTGCGGTGGTGGTGCCGTGGGCGAGGGTGGTGAAGTGCCAGCTGGTGTCGCTCTTGTCGATGGACCAGGCGCCGGTGTCGCTGAACCGCAGGTGGTAGGCGTTGAGGCCGTTGTTGTTGCGGCCCTGCTGGTTGACCCGGCCGAGGAGTTCGACGCTGCCCGACTGCTCGAACAGGGTGTCGGCGGTGACGGTGTAGTTGGACCAGCTGCCGTCGCCCATGATCGTGTACGGCGCGTTGTACGACTCGTCGGTCCAGCGGATCGGCGAGGTCGGGGCCATCTGGCGCAGGCAGGTCCCGGTGCGGCCGCCGCCGCACGGGACGGTCTGGAAGGCGCCGTTCATGTCGGTGAAGTACTTCGGCGAGGTGGTGGTGGCCGCCTTCTCGAAGTCGTCCGCGTAGGGCAGGCCCATCGGGGCGGCGGCCGGTGCGGTGGCGGTGCCCCTGCCCTGGCCGGTGGTGGTGGTCACGGTGTAGACGTGGCCGGGCTGGAGGGTGAGGGTGTACGAGCCGCCCTGCGGGGTGACGTCCTGGGCGTGGACGAACCAGTCCGCGGGGTTGTCGGAGCCCAGGTCGGTGGACCAGACGTGGACGGTGCCGGTGGACAGGCCGCCGGCGACGGTGAAGCTCGCGGTCTGGGCCGCGGTGGCGTCCATGGTCTCGATGACCGTGCTGTAGTCGCGGTTGTTGGTGGACTTGAGCGTGACGTAGCTGCCGTTGGTGCGCGCACCGCCGAGGTAGCCGCTCGCGGAGTCGATGTAGTGCCACCCGGGGCGGGCGAACTGGGTGGTGTGCGCGGTCACCCAGGTGGTCCGGCCGATCGTGTAGTGGCCGGACCACGGCTGGTTCGCGATCGACATGCCGTCGCTGGAGAAGTACAGGTTGGGGTAGAGCGCGGCGATGACCGGCCAGTTGACGAAGGAGGTCATCCTGCCGTCGAGGTAGTCGCGGTTGATCCCGCGGGCGACCGAGGCGGCGCCGCCGTCGGCGTCCTCGGAGCCGTTCTCGCTGGCCCACAGCGGCTTGCCGAGCCCCTGTGCGGTGGGGGTGCTGGGACAGCTGGTGAAGCTGCCCAGGTAGCCGCACGGGTAGTGCACGCCGACGACGTCGACGGCGTTGCGGAACGCCGGGTCGGTGGCCATGGCGTCGGCCACCGCCCAGGTGTCGTCCGCGGCGACGACCTTGGTCGAGCCGTAGCCGTGCGAGACCAGCGCGGACTTGAGGTGCTCGTACCAGGTGGCGTCGAAGCCGCGCTCGTTCCAGCCGCCGAGGTAGGAGACGTTCAGGTGGTGCTGCGCGGCGCAGCCCATCCAGGACATCAGGTAGTCGACGGTGTCCTGGGACCAGAAGCTGCCGCCGCTGCCGGTGTTGCCGATCCAGCCGGGGGCGCCCCAGGACAGGCCGTAGAACACGATGTTCGGGTTGCGGGCCTTCGCCTGCTCGGCGAGCCACCACTCGTAGCCCTGGCCGCAGTCGACGGTGCCCTTGGTGTGTTCGATGCTCGGCTCGGCGCCGTCGGTGGAGTTGGTGTCGCCGCCGATCTCCAGTTTCAGCACCTGGAGCGAGGCGCCGTAGCCGGGCTTGAACAGGTAGTCCAGCAGTTGGCTGCGCTGCGGCTCCGGATAGTCCACCAGGAGACGGGAGTTGCCGCCGCCGCCGGAGATGGCGCCGACCCCGTCGAAGGCGAGGCCGGGCTGGGTGCCGTCGACGGTGACGGCGGTGCGGACGGCCGCTTGGGCTGCGGCGGGGGCTGCGGCGGGGGCGGTGCCGGGTGCCGCGGGGGTCGCCTCGGCGGCGGGGGGCGTGGCGAGGCCGCCGAGGGAGCCCAGCAGCAGGGCTGCGGCGCCGAGGGCGGTGCGCAGCTTCGGGGGTAGGCGTCTACGGGACATGGGCGTCTCCGGTGCTGGAAAGGTGCGGGGGAGGACCGGCGTTGGCGGGAGCATGCCGGACGCCAGGTCGGTGCGGAGCGTAGACCCGAGTTCCAACAGTAATCAACAAGAAGGGAAAAGAATCAACGTCGCAGACCGCCGGTCGCGGCCCGCCGCACACGATCGACCGCGGGCCCGGCGCCCCGGGGCGGGGCTGCGGGGCCGGCGGTGCCGCACGGTCGCCCTCTTGACGTGACCTCGCCCATGTCAGAAGCTGTTCCCGGCGCCTACCTACCGACCAGTAGGTGCCTGCGCGTGCTCCGTCGAACGCCTCTGACCAGCGCGATCAGCTGGCCTCAGCCGAGCCTGCCGATGCACCCGCGCGGTCTCGGGCCGCCGTGCGGGCGCCTTCGCACGCGCGGAACCGCCCGTCGGCCCGTCCCTTCTCGCGCCGTACGGAAACGGGTGGCATAACGAGACGGTGTCGATCGTGCTCCGGAGGTAATCGACGCTTGACTCCCGTGTGAACTGGGCGTTTCCTGTTGCCTCGTCGCGTTTGATTGCGATGTTTTCTGATTGACTCTGTTGCTTATGGTCGATCGGTCTCACACCCTCAGGAGCCCCCACCATGCACCTCACCCTCCGTGGCCGCCTGGCCTCGCTCGCCGCGCTGAGCCTGGTCACCTCGCTCGGTCTGACGGCCTGTTCCACCGGACAGACCTCCTCCTCCGGGGCCGACGCGCCGGTGGCCCCGGTGTCCGGCAAGGTCTCGATCACCTACCTGCAGAAGCAGGGTGACCAGCAGTACTTCGTGGACGAGGCGGCCGGGGCCAAGGCCAAGGCCGCCGAACTGGGCGCCGACCTCAAGGTGGTGAACCTCGGCAACGACGCCAACAAGACGGTCAGCGAGGTGCAGGCCGCGATCGCCCAGAAGAGCAACGGTCTGATCATCGTGGTGCCGGACCCGGCGGTCGGCCCGCAGGTGGTCCAGACGGCCCGGGACGCCAAGGCCGCGCTGCTCACCTCGGACGACCAGGTCTGCGCGAGCGGCCCCGCCCCGTCCCAGTGCGCCGCGGGCGACTTGGTACCCCGGATCGGCTTCTCCGGCCAGCAGATGGGTCAGCAGGTCGGCCAGCGCGCGGCCGAGGAGTTCAAGAAGGCCGGCTGGAACGCCGCCGACACCCGGATCATCTCCGCCTGGAAGCAGGACGTCACCGTCTGCGGCGACCGGGTCAAGGCCGCCAAGACCGCCTTCGACCAGGCCGTGCCCGGTGTGCAGGCCATCGACGTCGCCACCGACAACACCCCGACCGGCGCCCAGGACAAGGTGGCCGCCACCATCACCGCCAACCCGGGCGTCAAGCACTGGGTGACCTGGGGCTGCAACGACGAGAACGTCCAGGGCTCCGTCACCGCCCTGCAGAACGCCGGGATCAGCCCGGACGACATCGACGGCGTCGGCCTGGGCGCCTACCTGGCCTGCAAGGACTGGTCCGCCGGCAAGCCCTCCGGCATGAAGGCCGCCCTGTTCATCAACGGCAAGGACGTCGGCGCCCTGTCCGTGCAGACCATGTACGACAAGCTCAAGAACGGCAAGGACTTCCCCAAGGAGGCCTTCGCCCCGACCAAGATGGTCGACGCCGCCACCTGGCAGTCCGCGGGCGTGTCCTGCAGCTGACGCCGCGCCCGACACCGTGCCCGACCCCACCTCGGGCCGGTCGTGCGGCGGAGCCGCCGGGTTCCGCCGCACCGTCGCCGCCGCCACGGCCCGTCCGCACCTCCGCCCGTACCGCACCGCCAACGAGGCCCCGATGACCCCACCCGAACCCTCGCCCCTCCCACCGCCGGGCGGCTCCGCCGGCCTGAGCGCCGAAGGGGTGTCCAAACGCTTCGGCGCCGTCCAGGCGCTCACGGACGTCACGCTCTCCTTCCCACCCGGCCAGGTCACCGCGCTGATGGGCGAGAACGGCGCCGGAAAGTCCACCCTGCTGCGCATCCTGACCGGCGACCACCGACCCACCGAGGGCCGCGTCCTGCTGGACGGCCTGCCCCTGGACCTGCACTCCCCGCAGGACGCCCGCCGGGCCGGGATCCGGATCATCCCGCAGGAACCCGAGATCATCCCGCACGTCCCGGTCGCCGAGAACGTCTACGCCGGCTCGCTGCCGCGCACCGCCCTGCGCCGCCTGGACCGCGCCGAGCTGCGCCGCCGGATCACCGCCGACCTGGCCCGCCTGGGCTTCGACAAGGTGCTCGACCCGGACCTGCTCGGCTCCGAACTCACCGCGGCACAGCGCCAGTTGGTCGAGATCATGCGCGCCCTGACCGGCGCGGTCGCACCGCGGGCGATCGCCTTCGACGAGCCCACCTCCTCGCTCTCCGAGCACGAGGTCGAGGCGCTGTTCGCGCTGATCAGGAGGCTGCGCGACGAGGGCATCGCGGTCGTCTACGTCTCCCACCGGATGAAGGAGATCTTCCAACTCGCCGACCGGATCGCCGTGCTGCGCGACGGCCGCGTCGCCGGGGTGGTCCAGGCCGCCGCCACCGACGAGGGCGAGCTCGTCCGGCTCATGGTGGGCCGCGACCTGTCCTCGCTGTTCGTCCGTCAGCAGGTCGCCACCGACCGCGTCGTGCTGGACGTCGACGGCCTCACCACCGACGACGTACGCGACGTCAGCCTCCAGGTCCGGGCCGGCGAGGTCGTCGCCCTGGCCGGGCTGATTGGCGCCGGACGCTCCGAACTCGCCCTCGCGCTGGCCGGGGACGCCCCGATCCGCTCCGGCACGGTGAGCCTCAACGGCGAGGTGCTGCGGCTGCGCAGCCCGCGCGACGCCATCGCCGCCGGGATCGGACTGGCGCCCGAGGAGCGCAAGGCCCAGGCCCTGTTCCTGCACCGCACGATCCGTGACAACACCTCGCTGGTCAGCCTGCGCCGACTCAGCCGGTGGCGGTTCGTCAAGCAGCGCCAGGAGAAGGCCCTCGCCCAGGAGTACGCCGACCGGCTGCGGGTCCGCGCCCCCTCGGTCGAGGCGGAGGTGCGCACCCTTTCCGGCGGCAACCAGCAGAAGGTCGTGCTGGCCCGCTGGCTCGCCCGCCGGCCCGACCTGCTGATCCTCGACGAGCCCACCCGGGGCGTCGACATCGGCGCCAAGGCGGAGATCTACCAGATCATCGCGGACCTCGCCCGCGAGGGTACCGCCGTGCTGGTCATCTCCTCCGAACTGCCCGAGGTGCTCGGCCTCGCCGACCGGATCGTGGTGATGCAGAACGGCCGCACCACCGGCGAGCTCGGCCGGGACCAGGCGACCGAGGAGGCCGTCCTCGCCCTCGCCATGGCCGACGACCTGGGCACCGCCGCCGACCACCGTGCCGCCGACCTCGGTGCCGCCACCGACCGACCTGCCGCGTCCGACGACCGCGCCGCTGCCACCCCCGCCCAGACCGGAGAGACCCGATGACCACCGCCACGCCCCCGACCGCCCCGGCGCCGGACACCGGAGCCCTGCCCGCGCGGTCCGGCGGCCCGCGCGCCCTGCTCGCCGCGATCGGCGGTCAGAACCTCAGCCTGATCGGCGCCCTGATCGCCGTCGTCGCCCTGTTCGGCAGCCTCAATTCCAACTTCGTCGGCTGGGACAACATCCAGGTCATCGCCGAGGCCGCGACCATCTCCGGCCTGCTCGCGGTCGTCCAGACCGTCGTGATCATCTGCGGCGGCCTCGACATCTCGGTCGGCTCCCAGGCCGGACTGGCCTCCGTCACCAGCGCCATGGTCTTCACCTCCACCGGCGCCAACCCCTACCTGGGCATCGGCGCCTCGCTCGCCATCGGCGCCGGCATCGGCCTGTTCAACGGCGTCGTCATCATCTACGGCCGGGTCAACCCGACCATCGCCACCCTCGCCGGCCTCGCCGCCTACAAGGGCGTCGCCCAACTCGTCTCGGACGGCCGCGCCCAGGGCTACGTGCTCAACGACCCGGTCTTCGTCTTCCTCAGCCGGGGCAAGATCGCCGGACTACCCACCATGGTCTGGCTGCTGATCCTCACCGCCGTCGCCGTGCACGCCCTGCTGACGTACACCGACATCGGCCGCAACATCTACGCCATCGGCGGCAACGACACCGCCGCCCGGCTGGCCGGCATCAACCTCAACAAGTACCTGATCGCCGCCTACGCCCTCTCCGGCACGGTCGCCGCCCTGGCCGGCGTGCTGCTCACCGCGCGCACCGGCAGCGGCCAGCCCGTCTCGGGCAGCGAGGGGCTGGAGCTCCAGTCGATCACCGCGGCCGCGCTCGGCGGCTGCGCCCTCAAGGGCGGCAAGGGCAGCATCGGCGGGACCCTGCTGGCGGTCGCGCTGCTCGGCGCGCTCCAGAACGGGCTCACCGTGCAGGGCATCAACGCCTTCTGGCAGAACGTCGCCCAGGGCGCCCTGCTGGTGGCCGCGGTGGTGATCCAGCAGCGTCGCAACCGGGAGCGTGCGGTCGGGCTGCCGGCCTGACGTCCTTCCCACGCTCCTGCCCCTCGTAACCCCTCGTACTCCCGGGGGACGGACCGGACGGACGGTCCCACCGGTCCGTCCCCCGGGACAGGGGGGGGGGGGGGGGGGGGGCCCCCACAAAGGTGGGCTCCTTTCCACGCCCTTGCCCCCCCCTCCCCCACCACCCATTCCCTCCCCGGGGCCGAGGACCCGCGGGGGCAGA